>NZ_QUJZ01000006.1:0-233908 GCF_003480845.1 Blautia sp. TM10-2
TTCGGCTGTTAACCGAAGGGTTGTTGGTTCGAGCCCAACTCGGGGAGTGAATGCGACCTGTAAGAAACTCTTACAGGTCAGTTCTTTCAAAAAGTAAATATGGCTCCGTGGTCAAGCGGTTAAGACATCGCCCTTTCACGGCGGTAACACGGGTTCGATTCCCGTCGGAGTCACTGAATATAAAATATTTGTTATGTATGCCGATGTGGCTCAATTGGCAGAGCAGCTGATTTGTAATCAGCAGGTTATCGGTTCGAGTCCGATCATCGGCTCTTTGGACCTTTAGCTCAGTTGGTTAGAGCAACCGGCTCATAACCGGTCGGTCCCGGGTTCGAGTCCCTGAAGGTCCACTTTAGTTCTATATTTTATATTCTGTATATGTCTGGCCCGGTGGCTCAGCTGGTTAGAGCGCCGCCCTGTCACGGCGGAGGTCGTCGGTTCGATCCCGATCCGGGTCGCTTTAAAAAGTCTGCGGAAGCAGGCTTTTTTCGTGTATAAAATTTCTTCCAGCTATAAAAGATGCCGTATTCCAGACATAGAAAAAAGTCTGAAATACGGCATCTTGCTTAACAGATAAATTAACGGATAAAGTTTGTGCCGACGCGCGGTTCCTTTTCCGGAAGACCCAAGGATTCTTTTCCGAGCTGGATGCTCTTCATCAGAAAACTCATATTCCGTGCAAGGGTACGCATGATCTGCAGGCCTTCGAGATCTTGTTGTGCCTCGTCCGCATTATTTCCATGGATACTGTTCCAATACTGGCCGGAAGCAACCGGCATGCCGGAGATGGTGAAGTATTTGTTCAGCTCATCAAAGGTAGCGGAAAGACCGCCGCGGCGTGCAGAGACAACCGAAGCGCCGACTTTCATGGTCTTGTCAAAGTGTGTGCTGTAGAACAGCCGGTCAAGAAAAGCAATAAGTGTTGCATTTGCAGATGCATAATAAACCGGACTTCCGACAACAAGGCCGTCAGCCTCTTCAAATTTCGGAGCAACCTCATTTACCATATCGGAAAAAGCACATTTTCCGAGCTTGGAACAGGCACCGCAGGCAACACAGCCGCGGATATCTTTATTTCCGATATGTACGATTTCCGCCTCAATACCATTTTCTGTAAAGACTTTTTCCATTTCGTGCAGGGCAGTATAAGTGCTGCCTTTTGCGTGAGGACTTCCGTTGATTAATAATACTTTCATTTGATGGTACCTCTCTTTCATAATTTCCTTTATTATAACACCGGAAAAGATGCAAATAAAGACGCTTTTTTGGGCAAAAACTGATCTTAACAGAAATAGCTGCTGGACGGTATAATACAATCAGCAAAGAAGGCAAAACTTGCAATGGGAGGTTACCAAATGAAGATAGAGAGAATTCTGATTGAAGATCAGATGGCACCGATCGGGCTGGATGAGAAAAAACCGGCATTTTCCTGGCTGCTGACGGCAGAAGAAGGAGAACAGAATCTGATGCAGAGCGCATGCCGGATCGTTGTGCGCACCGGAGAAGATACTGTGTGGGACAGCGGAAAAATGGAAACCGGCGTATCAACAGGGATTGGTTATGAAGGAGAAGCACTGCAGCCCTGTACCAAATATGAGGTAAAAGCAGAGGTGTGGGATAACCACGGCGGAAAAGCAGAAGCAGAAAGTTCCTTCGAGACAGGCCTTATGGATTCTTTGTATGCAGCATGGGAGGGAGCTGAGTGGATCGGCGCACCGCATGCGACGGTATGCGCGGAAAACCGCGGTGTTTTTACGATCGAGAGTGAATTTCGGATGGAAGGCGGGAAGGGAGAAGCGGGTATCGTCTTTGGAGCCAATGACTTCCGTCTGAACGATCATACGAAAAATGAGCTTGGCATGGAAGGGGAGAACTATATCCGTTATGCTGTGTGCCTTGAGGAGGGAGATGCACGCCTCGAAATTTACCGCGTGGGCTATGCGCCGGAGGATACAGCGGAAAAACCGTTTGCCGTTACGAAACTGGTCAACTGGAAAGAGAAAACACAGGAAATCCTGACACCAGAGAATGCCAATGCCTTTCATAAGCTGACCGTAGAGGTTGACGGCAATGTGGCATACGCCTATGTCGACGGCATCCTCGTGGATGCCATTGAAGAGCATGGATTTTTTGGAACGAAAGTATCAGGCCGCCAGCTGAATCCGAGAGGAAATAACGATGTGCTGCCGTATCCGAGACTGAATGAGATCGGATTTTATGCAGGAAAAGGGACGACAGGATATTTTAAGAATCTGACCGTAAGAAACGTAAGAAAACCATCCGCGGAAATTGTTCGTGAGACGCCGGAAGGACGGCTGGATGGGGAAAAAAGTATCTTTGCGGATCAGATTCCGGTGGAAAACGGATACTTTAAAGTAGAAGACAGCCAGATTACGGCAGATCCGTCCCATCATTCAATTCCAATGCTGCGGTCGTGTATTTCCTGCCAGAAAGAGAAAAAACTGGTATCGGCACGCCTTTATATTACTGCGCGCGGTATCTACGACTGCCGGATCAACGGACAGGAGATCACGGAAGATCTGCTGCGTCCGGGTCTGACACAGTATGACCACAGAATGAACTATCAGACATACGATATCACAGGGCTGATGAAACCGGGCCGAAACGGAATCGGCGTGGCGCTGGCATCGGGCTGGTGGAGCGAGGCACAGACCTTTGTGGTGAAGAACTTCAATTACTTTGGAGACAAGGAGAGTCTGCTTGCCAAGGTTGTCATGAAGTACGAGGACGGCAGCCGCGAGGTCTTTGGAACAAATACCGAGGATTGGAAGTATTTCGGAGAAGGTCCTTACCTGTTTTCCAGCTACTTTGCCGGAGAGCAGTACGATGCGCGCCGGGCAGAGGTTTACGAAACTTATTCTCTGCCGGAGTTTGATGACAGCACCTGGGAAAAGCCAGTTGTTGTGGATACCGTCATGATCGAAGAGTTCTGCACGATGCCGGGCTTTGGACGGTCCTGGCCAGCGGTTCATGAGCAGAAGCCGGAATATATCGGTGAGTACGATGCGCCGGTGCGGATTGTAGACCGGAGAACGGCAAAGACGAGAAAAGAGCTGTTCCCGGGTGTGTATCTCTACGATCTGGAACAGGAGATGGCCGGTGTACCGCGGATTACACTGCATGAGAAGGCGGGCACAAAGATCATCATCCGCTATGCGGAGGTGCTTTATCCGGATCTGCCGGAGTATGCCGGAAAAGAAGGCACGATGATGCTGGAAAATTACCGGGATGCGACGAGTACGGATGTTTATATCTGCCGCGGCGGGGAAGAGGTGTTCCAGCCGAAGTTTACCTTCCACGGCTACCGCTATATTGAGATCAGCGGTGTGGAGCATGCGCCGGAGCTGGAAGAAGTAGAGAGTCTTCAGTATTCTTCTGTGACGGAATTCCATGGAAGCCTTACGAGTAGCCATAAACTGCTGAATCGGTTTGCCGAGAATGTTTCCTGGTCACAGAAATGCAACTTTATCAACATTCCGACCGACTGCCCGCAGAGAAATGAGCGCATGGGCTGGGCGGGCGATACGCATATTTTCTGCCATACGGCGCTCAACAACAGCAGCCTGAAGAAATTCTATGAGCGGAACCTGCAGGCGATGCGTGATCTGCAGACACCGGAAGGCCAGTACCCGGAGATTGCACCGGTGGGCGGCGGATTCGGCGGCATTACGTATGAGTGTGCGAGTATTTTTATGGCGTGGGAACTGTATGAGCAGTATGGGGATATCCGCACACTGGAGAAATTTTATCCTGGCATGCAGAAATATATGGACTATATGAAGGATAAGGGTCTGCCGGGAACGAAGGTAAATCCGGCGATCGGACCGCTTGGCGACTGGCTGGCACCGGAAGAGACGGATCTGCTGCTTTTATGGAATGCATTCTATTATAAAGAAGCCGATCTGATGAGCCGGATTGCCGGTGCGCTCGGAAGAACAGAGGAGCAGCATCAGTATGAGGCGCTTGCTGCGAAGGTGAAGAAATTCTGGAATGAGACATTTGTACTTCCGGATTCCGGAAAGACCTGCAATGCGGACGGAACGCTGTGTGATACGCAGTGCTCGTATGCAATTGCACTGTCTTATGGTGTGGCAGAAGACAGAAAGGGAATAGGAGAGCATCTGATCCGAAAGACGAGAGCGATCGGCCATACGGTCGGAACGGGATTCTTTGGAACGGGTATTCTGAACCAGATGCTGACCGAGCAGGGCGCTGTGGAGGATGCCTGGAAGATGATGCTGCAGACGGCATTCCCGTCGTGGCTGTATCCGGTGACCCAGGGAGCGACGACGATCTGGGAGCACTGGGATTCCTACACGAAGGAAAAAGGCTTCGGCGGACAGAATGCGATGAACTCGTTCAATCATTATTCTCTCGGAAGCGTTCTTTCCTGGCTGTATCACACGGGACTTGGTATCCAGAGAGACGAGACAAAACCGGGTTATCAGCACATTCTGCTGAAACCGCAGCCGGGCCCGCTCGAGTTTATGAAAGGTTCCGTAGACAGCCCGTACGGCGTGATTTCTGCCGGATGGGAGCGGAAAGGTGACAAAATAGAGTATCAGGTTACGATTCCGGTCAATACAACGGCAACCCTGTTTAAAAACACGCAGGATCCGGCGGATACCGTGGAACTGGGAAGCGGAACGTATACTTTTATGCTGTAAAAAGAAAACCCGAAAGGCTCCGGCAAAGAAATGGGAGACTTTCGGGCGGAAAGAGAAACGCTGTCGGAGAGAAGAGAACTCCGGCAGCGTTTTCTTTGTCATGTTTATTTTTCGGCAGTCATGTGCAGATGACGTTTGATCGCTTCAAAGCTTTCCTGGCTGATGACATGCTCGATGCGGCAGGCATCTTCCGTGGCGGTCTGCTCATCAACACCAAGGCTCATCAGGCCGCGGGAGAGGAGCTGGTGGCGCTCATAGATCATCTCTGCGATCGCGCGTCCGCTGTCGGTCAGGTAGATGTAGCCTTCCGGCGTTACGCGGATCTGCTCTTTTTCTCTTAAGTTTTTCATGGCAACGCTGACACTTGATTTTTTAAAGCCAAGTTCTTCTGCAATATCAACACCGCGTACAACGGGTTTTTTCTGACTTAAGACTAAAATAGTTTCCAAATAATTTTCTGCGGATTCGTTCGTTTTCAGCAAGATGTTCACCTCGTTTTTCTAAATAGCTGAAGATTCATAAATATATATACATATAGAATAGCATATTTTTCGGAATAGGGCAATGATGGTTTTTGATGGTTTTTCTTAATTTCAGAAAAGTTGTAAGATTTCAGAAAAAAAGACAATGAGGATAGAAGAAGAAAAGCAAGATAAAAGATGACAGGGGGCAAAAAGAGAGGTAAAATAGGAAAAAACAATGAAATTTAGATGGAGGTTAGGACATACCATGGAACAGGTGATAAAGAAAAGACTGCAGCAGGTGATGGATGCATCCGTTGCAAAAGGAGAGACACCGGGCTGTCTTCTGATGGTGATCAAAGACGGAGAAGAGCAAGTTTATCTGGAGAGCGGATATGCGGATATCGAAGCGAAAAAGCCGGTTTCCCGCGATAATATTTTCCGTCTCTACTCCATGAGCAAGCCGATTACCGCGACGGCCATGATGATTCTGGTAGAGCGCGGAATCGTCGATCTGGCGGATCCGGTCAGCAAGTATCTGCCGGGCTTCCGGAACCCGGTTGTATGTACAGCGGATGGGAAGATAGAAAAAGCGGAGAGGGAGATCCTTCTGGAGGATATTATGAATATGACATCCGGGCTGACGTACGGCGGAACGGATGAGACGGGACGGCAGACCGATGCACTTTTTCAGGAGGTGATCCACGGACTTAAGGAAGAAAACGGCGGAACGATCAGTACAGTAGAATTTGCAAACCGTCTTGGAAAAGTCCCGCTTCTGTATCAGCCGGGCCAGTCCTGGAGTTATGGAACGTCGGCGGATGTCGTAGGTGCGGTGATTGAGGTGGCAAGCGGCATGCGCTTTGGGGATTTTCTGAAAAAAGAAATTTTCGAGCCGCTCGGCATGAACGATACCGATTTCTGGGTTCCGGCAGAAAAGCAGGATCGTCTGGCGAAGGTGTATGACTGCAGGGAGGGACAGCCGTCCGTCCGTTATCTGGACAATAACCTTGGCATTCAGAACGATATGGCGTACCGCCCGGCATATGAGGCAGGCGGAGCAGGCCTTGCATCTACCATCGACGATTATGCGAAATTTACGCAGATGCTGCTGAACGGCGGCACCTACAACGGTGTACAGATTCTCCGTCCGGCGACGGTAAAATTTCTGGGAGGCCACACATTAAGCGCGGTACAGCAGGCAGGCTTTGATAACTGGATCGGTCTGGAAGGATTTTCCTACGGAAATCTGATGCGTGTTCTGGTAGATCCGACGCGTGCGGTAACGCTGGGAAGCAAGGGTGAGTTCGGCTGGGACGGCTGGCTTGGATGCTACATGGAAGTCGTGCCGGAGCAGAATATGACATTTCTGATGATGACCCAGAAAAAAGATGCCGGAACGTACACCCTGTCCCGGAAGATCCGAAATATTATTTTCAGCGAATAACTTTTCATGAGAGTGATTCTCAAGTAAGGCCTTCCGGCCCGTCAGATCAGACGAAAAAAGTGCCGGAAAAGAAACAACTTAACGAATCAGACGAAACATATGAGCAAATTGCTGTAAAACTACGTCGAATTTTGTCTAAAACGGATATTTGCAGTGAGACAGATGTATGCTATTTTAGTGTCAGTCGAAAATGAAGGCGATTTCATTACTACTTTCAGAAAAAACAGCAAAAAAGGGATATCGTGTAAGCTTTTGACCGATTTTGAAGGAAATAAAAGAAAGAATTCAAAATCATGAAAAAAAGACCAAAAAGCAGAAAGGATGCAGAAAATATGATTTCGTTACCGTTAAAGTTTGATGAAGTAGAGAGTGTAGAAGAATTTGTAAATATGGTGAAACGCCTGGATTACGACGTTGACGTAAAAATAGGACGATGCGTCTTTGATGCGAAATCCCTGATGAGTGTCCTGATGATCGCCGGAAACCCGGATGCGGTTGTGGAAGCCCATACGAACGATATCGAAGCATTTAAAAAGAAATTTAAGGATTACCTTCAGTAAGAAAAAAAGTCGGAAAGGCACTGTGTGTAAGATGCATGGTGTCTTTTTTGATGCACGAAAAAGCGGGTGAAGTATCTTGCCGGGGAGACGTGTGCATGGTAAAATAAAGTCTATTGGGATGGAAATAAGAGAATCAAAAGAACGGGCTGATGTAGAAGAAGTTTTTCGTAAAAAAGGAGGTACAAAGTGGAAGAAGAGAAACTGGAAAGAAGCATCAGAAAATCAGAGATTCCCGGACTTACGAGGGAAGAGGAGGAAGCGCAGCTTGAAAAGGTCATCGGGATTGCCGAGCGGAATCTGGAGCAGGCGAAGGCAGATATCCGGTCGGCCAATGAGGATCTGGCGGATCTGATGGAGACGTATGACGCGAAAGAGGCGGAAGGTCTGGCGCTCTGGAACAATGCGACGGCGAAGCTGAATGCGTACCAGCACGGCATGGCGCGGCTGGAAAAAGCGAGAAAGAAGCCGTATTTCGGGCGGATTGATTTTCAGGATCCGCGGCTTTCGTTTTTAGAGTCCTATTACATCGGGCGCGTCGGCATTTCCGATGAGAAGGCGGAGCCGGTTGTGCTGGACTGGCGGGCGCCGATTTCCTCCGTCTATTATGAGAACAGCACCGGGCCGTGCAGCTATACGGTGAGTTCAGAGGGTACTTTTTCGATTGATCTGAAAAGAAAGCGGACGTATGAGATTGAAAATGACCATCTGAAAGACTTTTTTGATTCCGATGTGGTAGCGAACGATGAGCTGCTGACAAAGTATCTGGCGAAGAACAAAAAAGCGGTGCTCGGTGAGATCATTGCGACGATCCAGCAGGAGCAGAACCTCATTATCCGCAGATCCCCGAAGACGAATCTGATCGTACAGGGCGTGGCTGGCTCCGGAAAGACGACGGTGGCGATGCACAGGATTTCGTACATCCTCTATAATTACGAGGAGGACTTCCGGCCGGAGGATTTCTATATCATTGGAAGCAACCGCATTCTGCTGAACTACATTACCAGCGTTCTGCCGGAACTCGATGTGTACGGCATCCGTCAGATGACGATGGAGCAGCTTTTCATCCGGCTTCTGTATGAGGACTGGGACGAAGAAAAGTACATGGTACACACCATCGACCGCGCGGATGAGAAAAACAGCATAAAGGGCGGAAGCGGCTGGTTTTTCGATCTGGAAAATTTCTGCCGTACGTACGAGGCAGAGCAGATTCCGCGGGAGCCGGTGCGGCTGGAAAAAACGGGAACATTGCTTCTGGACGCCGAGTATATTGATAACTATTGCAGGGAGCAGTCCACACTTTCCATGGAAGGAAAGATGTGCATGCTGAACGAGATCCTGCTGGCAAAATTTGAGAATGAGGTTTCGGGAAAAGAAGTGACGTTTCCGGCGCGCGAAAAAAAGGCGCTGAAGCGGAAATACGAGAAATATTTTGGAGATGGAAAATGGCGGGGATCCATTTTTGATCTCTATTTACAGTTTCTGGAGCAGCAGGCGGAGAAAGGAAAAGCGGTGGAAGTGCCGGAAAACTCCTTTGATGTCTATGATCTGGCGGCGCTGGCATACCTCTATAAGCGGATCAAGGAAAACGATCCCGTGCGCGAGGCGAGCCATGTGGTCATCGACGAGGCGCAGGATTTCGGGATGATGGCTTACCAGGTGCTTCATTACTGTCTGCGTGACTGTACGTATACCATTATGGGAGATACGTCGCAGAATATCCATTTTTCCTACGGCCTGAACGACTGGGAGGAGCTGAAAAAGCTGATTCTGACCGGCACGTACGATGCGTTCGGCGTTCTGCGGAAGAGTTACCGGAACACGGTGGAGATCTCCGATTTTGCAAATGAAATCCTGCGGCACGGGGATTTTGCGATTTATCCGGTGGAGCCGGTGCTGCGGCATGGAACGACGGTGCAAAAGGAAGCGTTTGCGGATGAGGCTGCGCTTCTGGCAGCTGGAGTGCAGAAGATCAAAGCGTGGCAGGAGCAGGGATATGAGACAATTGCCGTTGTATGCCGGGATGAGGCAGAAGCGGCTGCGACGGCGCGGAAGCTGAAAAAATATGTGCCGGTTGTGGAGGAGGATCTCGAGACGGCAGAATTTGGCGAGGGCGTGATGGTGCTTCCGGTTGCGTATACGAAGGGACTCGAGTTTGACGCGGTGCTGCTTCTTGATCCGACAGAAGAAAAATATCCGGAGAATGACGGACAGGTAAAGCTGCTTTATGTAGCGGCAACGCGTGCGCTGCATGAGCTGGCAGTGCTGTATACGGGAAAACTCACAGGAATCCTTGCAAAGAAAGCGCCAAAGGGCCGTCACAATCAGGAATTTGCCATGGAGACGCTGACGAAGGCGAAAGAGTATGAGAAGGTTTCGCTGACGCAAAAAGAGACGCGTGAGGAGAACCGCGCGATCGGCATCCAGGAGATGGACGAGCGGAACAGCCACGGACCAAAAAGGATTGTAATTAAGCCGGAGCAGATACCGGGAAGGGCGCCTGGAAATACAAGCACGACGGGAACAGCGGTGATGCCAAAAAGCAGTACGGGCATGCGGAAAGCAGCGGCAGAAACAGGAAAAGAAATTGCCGCAAAGACGATGCAGCAGCGTGCGCCGGAAGGAGTTTCTGCTGTCTTTGCCGGTGCCGCCTACCGTGGAAAGACAGGCGGCAAAGCACCGGGCAGCAGACCGGCGACTGCAGGAATACAGTCAGAAAAAGCCGAACAGCCAGAGCACATGAATACATCGCCCTACGCTTTTGGGGCAATTCCGGAAAATGAACTGCTGCGCATGAAGGGGCATTCGAGGATCAAGTGCGCGGTGAAATGGGCAAAGAAAGGAAAAGCAGCGGTTGAGATGGCGAGCATGTACGGCATTCTGCGCATCACGCCGATTACGCCGGAGGTCATCCGCATCAGCTTCGTAAAAGGTGTGACGGCAAAAGTCCAGGACACGTACTGGAAGCCAAAGGCGGATACCTCGTTCCCCTGGAGTGCAAAGGAATCGAAGACGGCGGTTCTTGTTGAGACAGAGAAGCTGCGTGTCATGGTGGAAAAAAAGGACGGCGCGGTGCAGTTCTTTACGCCGGATCACAAACTGGTTCTTTCCGAGAAACGAGACGAGCCGCGCATGATCGACGGCGGCATGACATGGACATTCTTTGACTGGAGCGGTTCCGAAAAGCTGAAAGCCAAGGGCATTCTCTCGACAGAGTGGCTGGATCTGACCGCGAAGGCGCGCTACGTCTCGTTTGGCGGAAAGCAGGCGCGGATGCCGCTTGTCGTCTCAAACCGCGGCTATGGTATTGCAGCCGCCGCTTCCAGAACGGCACTGCTGTGCAATGTGCGGACGTTTGGAACGTATCTTCATACCGCCGGGGACGGACAGATCGATTATTACTTTATTCTCGGAAAAGACCGGGATGAAATTATAAAACAGTATAAAGAGCTATAAAAGGAGCAGACATTTCATGAAAACTCTGGTAATTGCAGAAAAACCATCTGTGGCACGCGATATTGCACGCGTGCTCGGATGTGCGAAAAAAGAAAACGGAGCACTGGAAGGAAACCAGTATATTGTGACCTGGGCGCTCGGCCACCTCGTGACCTTAAAAGACCCGGAGGACTATGATAAAAAGTATAAGGAATGGAATATGGCAGTTCTGCCGATGATGCCGGAGAAACTGCAGATCAAGGTCATTCCGCAGACGGGAAAACAGTATCACGCTGTGACGACACAGCTTGCGCGGAAAGATGTCGGTGAGGTGGTCATTGCGACAGATGCCGGCCGTGAAGGCGAGCTGGTGGCGCGGTGGATTCTTGACAAGGCGCACAATCAGAAGCCGTGTAAGCGTCTCTGGATTTCGTCCGTTACCGACAAGGCAATCCGTGAGGGATTTGCCAGCCTGAAAGATGCGAAAGAGTACGATAATCTCTACCGGGCTGCTGTTTCCCGTGCAGAGGCGGACTGGCTTGTCGGCATTAACGCAACGCGGGCACTGACATGCAAATACAATGCACAGCTTTCCTGCGGCCGTGTGCAGACACCGACGCTCGCCATGATTGCACAGCGCGAGCAGGAAATCCGAGAATTTGTCCCGAAGCCGTACTACACCGTAACGGCAGCAGCAGGCGGCGCAGTATACACCTGGAAGGATGAAAAATCGGGCGGAACACGGATTTCTGATCCGGAAAAGGCAAAGCAGATCGCAGAAAAAGCAAAACGGTATCCGCTTGTCCTGCAAAAAGTAGAAAAGAAGAAAAAACAGAAAGAGGCGCCGCTGCTCTACGATCTGACGGAGCTGCAGCGCGATGCCAGTGCACGGTTCGGTTATTCGGCAAAACAGACCCTGAATCTGATGCAGAGCCTCTATGAGACGCACAAAGTCCTCACGTATCCGCGGACGGATTCGCGGTATCTGACAAAGGATATTGTACCGACTTTAAAAGAGCGCCTCGATGCCGTGAGTATCGGGCCGTACAAGACGCTGGCACAGCAGGCGAAGCGCCGTCCGCTGAAGGAAAAGCCAGGTTTTGTGAATGATGCAAAGGTTTCCGACCACCACGCCATTATCCCGACGGAGCAGTATGTGCAGCTTTCTGCACTTTCCAATGAGGAACGCCGCATTTATGATCTCGTGGTGCGCCGTTTTCTTGCGGTGCTGCTGCCGCCCTGCGTATACGAGGAGACTGTGATCCAGGCTTCCATCGAAAAAGAATGCTTTACGGCGCGTGGAAAGCGCATGGTCGAGAAAGGCTGGCAGGAGGCGTACGAGGATAACCGGTATGACGACGAGGACGAGGCGAAAGAAGAGGTGCGGGAGCAGAATCTGCCGCTTTTGCAGGCAGGCATGAAGTTCGACCAGCCAAAGATCAGCCTCCGGGAGGGAAAGACAAAGCCGCCGGCACGCTTTACGGAAGGAACGCTGCTTTCCGCGATGGAGAATCCGGTCCGTTACATGGAAAACCGCGACAGCAGTCTTGTGAAAACGATCGGCGAGGCGGGCGGCCTTGGAACGGTTGCGACCCGCGCAGATATCATTGAGAAGCTGTTCCGCAGCTTTCTGCTGGAGAAAAAGGGGAATGAGATCTATCTGACCTCGAAAGCACGCCAGCTTCTGAAGCTGGTGCCGGCGGATCTCAAAAAGCCGGAGCTGACGGCAAGCTGGGAGATGCAGTTAAACGACATTGCAAAGGGAAAGAAGCGGCGCGATGTGTTTATGAAGGAGATCCGCAGCTACACGGTGGAACTGATCGATGAGATCAAGACGGAAGAGGGAACGTTCCGCCACGACAACCTGACGAACAAGAAGTGCCCGAACTGCGGAAAACGGCTGCTTGCGGTGAATGGAAAGAACGCAAAACTGCTCGTCTGCCAGGACAGAGAGTGCGGCTACCGTGAAACGGTTTCCCGTACGACGAATGCGAGATGCCCGGTCTGCCATAAGCGCATGGAGATGATCGGAAAAGGCGAGGATGCGACGTTTGTCTGCTCCTGCGGGCACAAGGAGCGCATGACAAAATTCCAGGAGCGCCGCAAAAAAGAGGGCGGAGGCGTGACGAAGCGGGATGTGGCAGCCTACCTGAAAAAACAGAAAAAAGAGGCCGAAGAGCCGGTAAACAATGCATTTGCCGCGGCATTAAAAGGAATCAAATTATAAAAAACGGAGCGTGTCTGCCAGAATGGAAAAAGCGATGGCAGGCGCGCTTCTTTTGTTAAAATCGTAGAGAAAAGAGTCAAAAAAATAGATTGTTTTATGCAGAGTTATGCCGTAAAATAGAAACAAATGGGATAGAAAACCAAAAATTCTGAAAATAAAAAACAGGAGGTTTTTCAATGAAACAGACAGATTTGGAAAAGCTGCTGGCGGATATGTCGCTGAAAGAGAAAGTGGACCAGATGCTTCAGTTAAGCGGAGCATTTTATCTGGGAGATGAAAACAGCGTCCTGACCGGTCCGGCAAACGATATGGGAATCGGAAAAGAGGATCTTGAGATGGCAGGCTCCATTCTGGGAGCAGCAGGCGCCGATACGATGAAAAAACTGCAGGACGACTATATGGCAAAACAGCCGCATCACATCCCGATGCTGTTTATGATGGATGTAATTCACGGCATGAAGACGATTTTCCCGGCGCCGCTGGCGCAGGGGGCCACCTTTGATCCGGAACTCTCCGGCGAATGCGCATCCGCAGCTGCAAAAGAAGCATCCGCAGCCGGACTTCACGTTACCTTTTCCCCGATGGTGGATCTTGTGCGCGATGCAAGATGGGGCCGTGTCGTGGAATCCACAGGCGAAGATCCATACCTGAACAGCCGCTTTTCCGAGGCGATCGTAAAAGGCTTCCAGGGCGATGATTTAAAAACACCGGGAAAAGTTGCCTCCTGCATCAAACACTTTGCAGGCTACGGCGGAGCAGTCGCAGGAAGAGATTACAACACCGTAGAGCTCTCAGAGCATACCTTCCGTGAATTCTATCTTCCGGCATACAAAGCAGGCATTGATGCGGGCGCAGCGATGGTGATGACATCATTTAACACGATCAACGGCGTTCCGGCGAGCACCAACAAATGGCTGATGCGCGATATCCTGCGCGGCGAGATGGGATTTGACGGCGTGCTGATTTCTGACTTTGCAGCCATTCTGGAAACCGTTGCCCACAGAAGCTCGAAAGATGCCGCCGATGCAGCGAAAAAAGCGCTGGAGGCAGGCGTGGATATTGATATGATGACATCCGTTTACGCCGCAAACCTCTGCCGTCTCGTAGAAGAAGGTGAAGTGGACGAGCATCTGATTGACGAGTGCTGCCTGCGGATTCTGGAGCTGAAAAACAAACTGGGACTGTTTGAAAATCCATATAAAGATGCGGATGCCGAGAAAGAGAAAGCATACAGCCTCTGCCCGGAGCATCGTACACTGGCGAAAAAAGCAGCGGAGGAATCCTTCGTCCTGCTGAAAAATGACGGTGTACTGCCGCTCGACACTGCGAAAAAGATCGCATTTGTCGGCCCGTATACCAACAATCATGAAATCAAGAGCAGCTGGTCCTTCACCGGCGACAGCAAGGACTGCGTGACGATTCAGGAAGCAGCCGAGAAAGTATTCGACGCATCACGCACCACGTATGCAGAAGGATGCCCGGTTATCGGAAACGATGTGGAGCTGATCGGATTTACCGAGACGACACCGAAAAAATACAGTGAGGAAGAGCTTGCTGCCATGGAGCAGAGCGCACTACAGGCAGCAAAAGAGGCCGATCTCGTGGTAATGCCGATGGGTGAGCATTATCTGCAGAGCGGCGAGGCGACCAGCCGTGCCATGATCGATGTGCCGGAGATCCAGATGGAGCTGTTCCGAAAAGTGATGGCCGTTAACCCGAATGTTGTTGTTGTTCTGTTCAATGGCCGTCCGCTTGATCTGCGTGAGATCAGTGCAAAAGCAAAAGCCGTTCTCGAGGTATGGTTCCCGGGAACAGAGGGCGGAAGTGCCGTTGTGGATGTTCTGACCGGAAAGAAAAATCCATCCGGCCATCTGCCGATGAGCTTCCCGTACTGCGTGGGCCAGGCGCCGGTCAGCTACAACGAGTATTCCACCGGAAGACCGAATCTGCCGGGCATGAAAGAGCGGTTCCGCTCCAAATATCTCGATATTCCGAACGCACCGCTGTATCCGTTTGGTTACGGACTTTCCTATACCACGTTTGATATTTCCGCGGTAACACTGGATCAGAACGAGATGGATAAAAACGGCAGAATTGCAGCGCATGTGACCGTGAAAAATACAGGTGATACGGCTGGCTGTGATGTTGTACAGCTGTACATCCGTGATGATTATTCCGATGTGGTTCGTCCGGTGCGAGAGCTGAAAGGCTTCCGAAGAGTAGAGCTTGCTCCGGGCAAAGAGCAGGAAGTGACCTTCTATATTACCGAAGAAGATCTGCGCTACTACCGTCTCGACGGAACCTTTGGAAGCGAGCCTGGAACGTTTACCGTATTTGTCGGTGACAGCAGCACGACGGAAAACAGTGCGGTATTTACACTGAAATAAATGCAGCAGGAAAAAGGAGAAAACTTATGGAGAAAACAACGAAAAACGGAATCCACCGCATCACACAGGCAGACGGAAAAACGATTGCCTGGGCGGAGGAGTCCGGTGTAAAGGTATTGGAAAAAGATGGATATTACTTTAAAGATCTTGCAAAAACCGGCGAACTGCTGCCGTACGAGGACTGGCGTCTTTCCGATGAGGAGAGAGCGGCAGACCTTGCGGGTCGTCTTTCGATTGAAGAGATTGCAGGCCTTATGCTGTACTCGCCGCACCAGGCGGTACCGCCGATGCCGGGCGGACCATTCCAGGGAACGTTTGACGGAAAAACGTATCTCGAATCCGGCAAAGAGCCGTATGCCATTTCTGACCAGCAGAAGGAATTTCTGGAGGACGAACACATCCGTCATATTCTGCTGACGAATGTAGAAAGCCCGGAAATCTCCGCAAAGTGGAGCAATGAGCTGCAGAAACGGGCAGAGACACTGCCGTATGGTATTCCGATCAACCTCTCCTCTGATCCGCGGAACGGAGCAAAGGATTCCGGCGCAGAGTTCAAGAGCGGCGGAAGCGAGATCAGCAAATGGCCGGAGGGTGTCGGCTTTGCAGCATGCTTTGACCCGGAAGTAGCCGGACAGTTTGCAAAGGATGCCTCCCGTGAATACCGGGCACTCGGCATCACAACGGCACTCGGACCGCAGATCGACCTCTGCACCGAGCCGAGATGGATGCGCTTTGTCGATACGTTAGGCGAAGAAGTGGAGATGTCCAAAAAGCTTACCAAAGCGTACTGTGACGGTATGCAGACAACGGAAGGGGAAGCAGACGGCTGGGGAAAAGACAGCGTCAACACGATGGTCAAACACTGGCCGGGCGGCGGCACCGGAGAGGCTGGACGCGATGCACACTATGCATTCGGACAGTTTGCCGTTTATCCGACCGGAAATTTTGAGGAGCATTTAAAACCGTTTACCGAGGCAGCCTTCCACCTGGACGGACCGACTGACTGCGCATCCGCGGTTATGCCGTACTACACCGTATCCTACGGCGTGGACAAGAAAAACGGCAAGAACGTCGGAAACTCCTACAGCGAGTACCTGATCAAGGATTTGCTGCGCGGAAAATATGAATTTAAAGGCATTGTCTGCACCGACTGGGGCATTACCCAGGATCCGGAGAAGACGATTGAGGGATTTGGAAGCCGCTGCTACGGCGTGCAGGATATGACCGAGGCAGAACGGTGTCTGCTGGCGATCACAAACGGCGTTGACCAGTTCGGCGGAAACAGCGAGTCCGGTCCGATTGTCGAGGCATATAAGATCGGCTGTGAGAAATACGGCGAGAAAGCGATGCGTGAGCGCATGGAGCTGTCCGCCAAACGTCTTCTGATCAACATTTTCCACTGCGGCTTGTTTGAGGACCCGTATCTTGATCCGGAAGAATCCGCAAAGATTGTAGGATGCGAAGAGTTCTGCCGCCATGGCTATGAGGCACAGCAGAAATCCATCGTCCTGCTGAAAAACAGTGCGAAACGTGCACCGGAAGGACAGAAGGGTGTGCTGCCGCTGAAGAAAGGTTTGAAGGTTTATATTCCGGAGAGAAAGATCGGACCGTCCAAAGCGTTCTTCCGCATCGATCTGCCGGCAAAAACCGAAGATCCGCTGCCGGATGGACTGCCGTCCAAGTACGGTACACGCGTGGCATCACCGGAGGAGGCCGATGTGGCGCTGGTATTTATCGAAAGCCCGGCATGCAACCCGTATTCCACCGAAGATCTTGCGAACGGCGGCAACGGATATCTGCCGATTACACTGCAGTACCGCCCGTATACGGCGAAAAAAGCGCGTGAGGTGAGCATTGCCGGCGGTGATTTCCGCGAGAATTTCACGAACCGCAGCTATCTTGGAAAGACAAACACTGCCTACAACGAGGCTGATCTCGACAATATTCTCGAATGCCGCCGCGCGATGGGCGACAAGCCGGTGATCGTCTGCGCAACCGTCAACAACCCGATGGTGATGCATGAATTTGAAGCCGAAGCCGATGCGATCGTCGCAGAGTTCGGTGTTTCGAGAGCCGCTGTGCTCGACGTTGTCTTCGGCGGTTACAACCCGACCGGCCGTCTGCCGATCCAGATGCCGAAGGATATGGATGCGGTTGAGGAGCAGAGTGAGGACCGTGCGTTGGATATGGAAACCTATATTGACAGCGAAGGACATAACTATGACTACGGTTATGGCATGAATTACGAAGGCGTTCTTCCTGCATGGAAAAAGTAAAAGAATAACAGAAAACCTGATCGGCACCGGGACCGCGTGTGTTTCGGTGCCGATATTGGAAACAAAAGACAGAATAAGGAGGACTTAAAAAGAGATGATTGTTCCAAAATATTTCGAAGATTTCGATCACCTGCATGTGAATACCATGCCGAACCGTGCCTACTACATTCCGGCATCCCGCCGCATGGAGGATCTGGTGGAGAACCGGGAGGCGTCGGACCGCTTTTTCCTGCTTTCCGGCGACTGGAAATTCCGCTATTTTACCAGTGTTTACGATGTAAAAGAGGAGTTTTTCGCAGAAGGATACGACACTTCTGCATTCGAGACGATTCCGGTGCCGTCCGTCTGGCAGAATTATGGCCATGACCACCATCAGTATACGAATGTCCGCTACCCGTTCCCGGTGGATCCGCCGTATGTGCCGTATGAGAACCCGTGCGGTGCGTACGTGAGAACGTTCGAGTGGAAAAAACAGGAGGAAGCACCGAGGGAATTCCTGAATTTTGAGGGCGTGGATTCCTGTTTCTACGTGTGGATGAACGGCAGCTTCGTCGGCTACAGCCAGGTGTCTCATTCTACGAGTGAATTTGATGTAACAGACTTCTTAAAAGATGGCACCAACATCATCGCCGTACTGGTGCTGAAATGGTGCGATGGAAGCTATCTCGAGGATCAGGACAAATTCCGCATGAGCGGCATTTTCCGCGA
The DNA here is from genome assembly GCF_003480845.1 of Blautia sp. TM10-2. Taxonomy (NCBI): domain Bacteria; kingdom Bacillati; phylum Bacillota; class Clostridia; order Lachnospirales; family Lachnospiraceae; genus Blautia; species Blautia sp. TM10-2. The sequence goes on from NZ_QUJZ01000006.1 coordinate 18,187, forward strand.
TGTTTATCTGCTTGCAAGACCAGAAAAAGGCATCCGCGATTACTTTGTAAAGGCAGCGCCGGACGCATCGTACCAGAATGGAGAAGTTTCGATTGCGATTACCTGGAATGACGGGGAACCGCAGGAAGGAACGGCAAAGCTGTTTGATGCAGAAAATCATCTTGTGGCAGAGGCAGCGTTTGGCGGCGATACGGTTCAGATGCATGTAAAAGATGCACATCTGTGGAATGCCGAGGAGCCGTATCTGTATACGCTGGTGCTGGAGACGGCGGGTGAGGTGATCACTGATCATGTCGGCATCCGTGAGATCCACGCGAAGGACGGTGTGCTGTACCTGAACGGCGTGAAGATCAAATTCCACGGAACAAACCGCCACGACAGCGATCCGGTGACGGGATTTGCAATCAGCCTTGCACAGATCAAAAAAGATCTGAAGGTAATGAAAGAGCACAACATCAATGCGATCCGGACCAGCCATTACCCGAATGCGCCGTACTGTTATCAGCTTTATGACCGTCTCGGTTTTTATGTCATCGATGAGGCGGACAATGAGAGCCACGGCACAGAGGCAATTTATGCGGATTACACGAGCTGGGAAGAGTATGCGAAGAACTGGAATAAACTAATTGCGAACAATCCGGTATTTACCGAGGCAACCGTAGACCGCACACAGCGTTGCGTGGAGCGCGATAAAAACCGCCCGAGCGTTGTCATCTGGTCGATGGGAAATGAGTGCGCATACGGCTGTACCTTCGAGGCGGCCTTAAAGTGGACGAAGGAATTTGATTCGACGCGTCTGACGCACTATGAGTCGGCACGGTATGTGGATGATCCGAAGAAATACGATTACAGCAACCTCGACCTCTACAGCCGCATGTATCCATCACTCGAGGAGATCAAAAAAGAGCTGGTGGAGTACGGGGATAAGCCGTATATCATGTGCGAATACTGCCATGCGATGGGCAACGGCCCGGGAGATCTTGAAGACTACTTTGAACTGATCCACAGCGAGGAGAAGATGTGCGGCGGCTTTATCTGGGAGTGGTGCGACCACGCGATTGATATGGGAAAAACGATCGAGGGAAAGAAGATGTACGCGTACGGCGGCGACCACAACGAGTATCCGCACGACGGCAACTTCTGCATGGACGGACTTGTTTATCCGGACCGCACACCGCATACGGGACTGATGGAATTTAAAAACGTGTATCGTCCGGTGCGCGTGACGGGATATGATGCCGAAAAGGGTACACTGACCATCAAAAACTATATGAATTTTGTGAATCTGAAAGATTACGCTGTGCTCGGCTATGAGGTGCTTGTGGACGGCGAAGTGACGGAGAGCGGCAAGATTACAGATGAAGCACTGCTGGAGCTTGCGGCAGGCTGTGAGAAGACGATTCCGCTTGCCATTTCCGTGCCGGAGCAGGGAAAATGTGCGCTGAAGGTTACCTGGTATCAGAAACAGGCCACTGAGGTGCTGCCGGAGCAGTTCGAACTGGGATTTGAAGAAGTTCCGGTGAAAACGAAAGACAATCAGAACCAGAAGGCAAAAGAGATGATGAAGCGCCCGGAGGGAACGGCTTCGTTTGGATGGAAAGAGGACGATCATTATCTGACGGTATCGACGGAACAGTTCAGCTATACCTATAATAAGTTCACCGGCCTGTTCGAGGAAATGTGCTATGCCAACCAGAATCTGATCGACCGCCCGATGGAGCTGAACATCTGGCGTGCGCCGACAGACAATGACCGCAATATCAAGAATACCTGGATGCGTGCGCAGTATGACCGCACCGTGACGCGGGCGTATGAGACAACGGCAAAAGAAGAAAACGGCTGCGTGGAGATCGAGACAAGCTATTCGATTTCGTCTCCGGCTCTGCAGCGGATCCTTGCAGGTGTGATCAAATGGACAATTTACAGCGACGGAACGACCGATGTCCATGTAGAAGCAAAGAAAGACCCAGTATTCCCGGTTCTGCCGCGTTTTGGCCTGCGCCTGTTCCTGCCGGAATCGTTTGCAAAACTGACCTACTGCGGCCTCGGCCCGGTGGAGAGCTACGTGGATAAGCACCAGGCAAGCTATCACGGCGTTTTCCACAGCACACCGGCAGAACAGCAGGAGGACTATATCCGCCCGCAGGAGAACGGCAGCCACTACGACTGCGATTATGCAAGTCTTGCCAGTGATCGTGCGGTATTGACGGCAGTGGGCGAGAAAACCTTCTCATTCCAGGCATCTATTTACACGCAGGAGGAGCTGACCGCGAAAGCCCACAACTATGAGCTTCGGCCGTGCGGAAGCACTGTTTTCTGCATCGACTACCGCCAGGCCGGGATCGGATCGGCAAGCTGCGGACCGATGCTGCTGGAAAAATATCAGCTGAAAGAAACCGAAATCAGCTTCGATGTGCGGCTGAAACCGAAACTGCTGTAAAGTGTAGAATTTGAAAAATAAGAAAAGCGCTGTGCCCTCTCTCTGAAAGGTGAGGGAACGGCGCCTTTTTATATGATGTACAAAAAAGTCTTGATAAACCTATTGAATTACTATGAATACAGGATTATAATGGACGAAATTATAATTCAAATCTAATCCAGGTGATTCTGGAAAGAGAAAAGGGAAGGAGAAAATCAAGCATGAGTGAAATTACAAGAGATGAGGCATTTACGTTATTAAAAAAATACAACAAAGATCCCTTCCATATTCAGCATGCGCTTACCGTAGAGGCCGTGATGAAATGGTATGCAAGAGAGCTTGGCTATGGGGCAGAAGAGGAGCACTGGGGTATTGTCGGACTGCTGCATGACATTGATTTTGAGCTGTATCCGGCAGAGCACTGCCTGAAAGCACCGGAGCTTCTGCGGGAAGGCGGCGTGTCGGAAGATATCATTCATGGTGTCGTTTCCCATGGCTGCGGCATTACCATTGAGTGTGGCGTCACACTGGATGTGGAGCCGGTGCATGAGATGGAAAAAGTTCTGTTTGCAGCAGATGAGCTGACGGGACTGATCTGGGCAGCTGCGCTGATGCGGCCTTCGAAGAGCACAAAAGACATGGAACTGAAATCCCTGAAGAAAAAATATAAGAGCAAAGGCTTTGCGGCTGGATGTTCGCGGAAAGTCATTGAGCGGGGCGCCGAGCAGCTTGACTGGCCGCTGGAAAAACTGCTGACTATGACAATGCAGGCCATGGCTGACAGCGAGGATGAGATCAAACGGGAAGTAGAAGCGGAGCAGAACGCATAAAAAACTGCCCGAATTTCAACAGAAAAACTGGAATTCGGGCAGTTTTTTTATGCATGGCGCATCTTTTTCCCAGGCATTACCATTTCTTTTTTCGTCAGACGGTAAAATTCTACATGATTTCCAATGAATTTTTGAACCAGAGATACGGTTCGTCCCGTCATAAAAGCACAGAAGAAAGTTCCGATGCCGATTCCGTAAAGATGGTGAAGGATTACAAGGGACAGGATTACGGTCGTTGTCAGACAGGTGAGATCAAAGGTTGTCTTGATCTGGTTATACTTTTTATGCAGAAGTTCCGACAGATCCCGCGGAAAAATATCGGTCGGGACAATCGGCAGCAGGCAGTTGTTGGCGAGGCAGATGCCGAAGCACATCAGAAGAAATCCGGTGAAAAAGCAGACCACATTCAGCGACAGAACATTTGGCAGCAGGGTAACCCAGGTATTGTGTACATCGATCATTTTTCCGAATCCGATGCCGACAACAAAAGAAAACAGATAGCCGGGACAGAACGAACGCTTCAGGACCATCAGGGTGATGACAAGCAGCGTTTGAAAGATATAGTTCCACGTTCCGAAACTGAAAACTGGAAACGCTGTGCTGAGGATGAGCGGCACGGAGGAAATTGTTGAAATTCCAAATACGCTTTTTGACATCAGATCAATGGCAAGAGGGTTGATCAGAAGCACGATCAGAAGCGCCGCTTCGCCTGGAAGATGAAATTTTCTGGTATTCATGAGTAAAAATCCTTCTTTCCTGAGAATGAAATTACGTTAAGGTCTTGAAACTATGCTTATTATAGACACAGAAACCGATAAAAACAAATGATTATTTTGAATGAATTGATTCTAAAATTAAATGAAAAGTGGTATGATAGATGCAGAACAGGAAAAGAGGCTATCTATGAATATCGAGTATTTAAAATATTTTGCAGAGCTGGCAAAACTGCAGCACTACGGAAAAGCGGCAAAAGCGCTGAATATTTCCCAGCCGGGGCTCAGCCATGCGATCAAGACACTGGAGGACGAGTACGGTGTTCCGCTCTTCCAGAAAGAAGGACGAAACGTGAGCCTGAGCCGCTACGGAAAAGAATTGATGCAGGATGTCGAGGAGATTCTGGACGCATATCTTCGAATGGAGGAGCGGGCGGCAGGCCTTCGGACGGAAGAAAAGACAGTGCGGATCGGAACCGTATATCCGCTCGCGGCAGGAACAATACCACATATGCTGCGGGAATTCGGCGCGACCTTCCCGTTTATCATCTACAACCGCCTGACCCCAGAGATCGAGGAGGGTCTGCTGGATGGAAAATACGATATCGGCTTCTGCTCAGAATTGCTGAAATCCGAAGAACTCGAATATTATCCCCTCCGGGAATCTTACATCGCGGCCGCTGTCCCGGAAGGTCATCCGCTGGAGGGGAAAGAGAACATCACACTAAAAGAAGCAGCCAAGTATCCGCAGGTCATGTTTTCCAGGACGAGCGGCTTCCGCAGCCTCCAAGAGCAGATCTTCGCCGAACAGGGCATCCAGGTAAAACCCGTGTGTGAGGCCGAAGAAATCGAAGTCATCACCGGCCTTGTGGAAAATGGTTTTGGAATATCTATCCTCCCCTACATGGACATCGTCCGCCTCCATCACATCACCGCAATCCCGGTGCAGACCTCAAGCTGGAAATCAAAATTCTACATCGCCAGAAGAAAATACGGAATCCGCACAGCGCAGGAAGAGGCGTTTTTTCAGCATTGGAGGAAATGACGGGCAGGAAATTTTATGGTATAGTAAAACAAAATCTAAGTGAAAAAGGTGAGATACAAAATGATCAGTGAAAAAATTTTTGAGCTAATTCTTCGAAACGGCATGACCCAGAAAGAATTCTCCGAAGAAACCGGAATTTCCCAGAGCACCATCAGCGACTGGAAAAGAAAGGGCACGAATCCGTCGGCGGATAAAATACTGAAAATCTGCGAAGTGCTGAAGGTTACGCCGTATGAACTTCTGGGGGAGAATGAGACAGAGCGAAATGCGGGAAATCCGGAAATGAGCGCAGGAAATGAAACAGAAAAAATCATTTTGGAAGGCTTTCGGAATCTGTCAGACAGAAAAAAAGAACGAATCCTGGGATATCTGGCAGCATTGCAGGAGGATTAAGATGAAACAGAAACCATCCTATCTGCCAAAGAAATATAAGTATTCTGCCCGTTCCGGCAATCTGAAAGCGGAGGCAGTGGGGGTTGTGAAAGGGGAGAAGCATTTTCCGGTTTTTGAAGGAGATGTTGTTTTTAAACCGCTTACAAAATCTAAACCGCTGTCTACGCCGCTGTTCGCCTATGCTGAGGTTTTCTGGTCATGGGTGATTGATGCGTATTTTATGCCGGCGCCGCAGTATCAGCTTGCGTTTTGCGAAGGGTATGAGGCGGAGGTGGAGAAATATTACGATTATGGAACAGTTTCACCGATGATTTACGGGGAAGGAGAACATCTGCTGAATCTGCTGGAGTTCTTTCGAAAATATCCTGACGACAAAGTCCATATTGATGACTACGTCAATTACTGCCAGATGTTCTACGACTACACCGAAATCCTCGAATCCGACTATTTCCAGACCCACCCGGCGATGGCGGAGGAGCTGGTACTGCAGATTCTCGTTTCGATTTTGAAAGGCGATCAGAACTACCATTACGAAAACATCGCATTTGTCTGCCGTGAAGACGATAAGATTCTGCGTCTGGCGCCGATGATTGATCATGAGTTTTCAACATATTTCATGTTCCCGGACAGTATGCCGCGGCAGATGTACTGGTTTGAACTGGAAAAAGGCCCGGGCTACCCCGAGACGGCCAATTCAGATGCTTATCTGATCGGCAAAGCACGGTACAAAGACCATGACGAAAAAAAAGCCAGAGAGTATGAAGTGAAATACAGCGGAAAAGAAAAGCAGATCAATTTTGAAGTCGTAAACAGCGTATCGGTTTATGAAATTAAAAAAATTATGCAGCAGATGCGGGAAATCCTTGAAAAATAAGCATCTGTAACCGCCAGTTGACACATTTCCAGCCCGATTTGGTAGAAGGCAACCGGAAAAAATGATAGGATTTGAAGCAGAAACAGCCAATCCATTTCCAAAACAGAAATGAATAGAATGGCTGTGAGCTGCAGCAAAAAGATTACTGAAAAAGAGCTGGAAAACAGAAGAAAACAAATATGATTTTGGCAGAAAAAATCACAGAAGCGAGAAAGAAAAATGGATGGTCACAGGAAGAGATGGCGGAGAAACTTTCCGTCTCGCGGCAGGCGGTATCCAAATGGGAGAGTGCACAGTCCACGCCGGATTTGCAGAAAGTGCTCCGTCTTGCTGAAATCTTTGGTGTCAGCACCGACTATCTGTTAAAAGACGAATTAAAATCAGAGACAGGAACAGAAATACTGGAATACGCCGCAGAGGAGTCATCCGTGCGGAGTGTATCGATGGAAGAAGCAAACGCGTTCATGGAATGGAGACGGAAAACAGGGCCGACACTCGCCGGAGCTGTTGCGCTCTGTATCATCAGCCCGGCGCTGCTGATCTTCCTTGCCGGACTTTCCGATTCCCATATAGAAAACATCAGCGAAAACATGGCAACGGGAGCAGGCATCTCCGTTTTGTTGTTGCTGGTTGCCGCTGCTGTTGTGATTTTCGTATCCTACAGTATTCACGGACAGCAGTATGAATATCTGGAAAAGGAGAGAATAGAAACTGCCTATGGTGTAACCGGCCTTGTTCAGGAACGGAAAAAGGACTACGAAAGCACCTTTACCAGAGGAATCGCCGCCGGTGTTACCCTCTGTATTCTGGCAGTTATCCCGATGTTCGCTGCCATTGCATTCAGCCAGCCGGACTACATCATCACAGCCACCGTATCCATCCTGCTGCTTCTGGTCGCCGTTGGTGTCTTTTTCATTGTGCGGGTCAGCACCATAAATGGAAGCTACGTCATCCTGCTGCAGGAAGGCGAATATACACCGGAAGAAAAACGATACAAAAAGAAAACAGAAGTTTTTACAACCGCCTACTGGTGTATTGTCACCGCCATCTATCTTGTATGGAGCTTCCAGACGAGAGAATGGGATAAAACCTGGATCCTATGGGCTGTTGCCGGTGTTCTGTTCGGCGGTGTGAGGGCAGTTATGCGGGGCAGAATAAAAGAAAAATAAAAAACAGAGAAAAACGATTTTTCTGTCGCAAAATCCCTCTCTGACGTGTTAAAATAAAACATAATACGTTTGGCAGAAAAGAGGGAATTGAGTATGAAATATGCCTACAAAAACGGAAAAATCCTAAACGGAACGAAAGATATGCAGGTTCAGACCGGTCTGATCATTCTGACGGAAGGAGAAAAAATCGCAGCGATTGTCCCGGAAGAAACCAGACTTTCCGGCTATACGGAGATAGATCTGCAGGGAAAATACATCATGCCCGGACTGATCAACATGCATGTCCATCTCGCAGGCAATGGAAAACCGCAGAAGAAGCAGCGCGACAACGCAAAACTCGTCAAAACCCTGATGAGCAACAGAATTTCCCGCGCGATCGCCTACCGCATGGTAGCAGGCTTCGCAAAAGATGAACTGCTAAGCGGCGTTACCACGATCCGCACGGTCGGTGGTCTTGGCACTTTCGATACACGGCTGCGCGATGAAATCAAAGCCGGTAAAAAGACCGGCCCGAGAATCCTTGCCGCAAACGAGGGAATCTCTGTACCGGGCGGGCACATGGCAGGTTCGGTAGCGATCGCAGCAGAGAGTATCGATGCGGCAGTCGCCCATGTAGATGAGGCAAAATGCGAAAATGTCAACCTGATCAAGCTGATGATCACCGGCGGTGTGCTGGATGCCAAAGAAAAAGGCGTTCCGGGAGAACTCAAAATGGCACCGGAAATGGTAAAAGCCGTCTGTAACCGGGCGCATGCACTCGGCTATCAAGTCGCCGCCCATGTCGAATCGCCGCAGGGTGTCCGCGTGGCACTGGAAAACGGTGTGGATTCGATCGAGCACGGTGCAAAAATGGATGACGATATGATTCGCCTGTTCAAAGAAAAGAATGCATTTCTATGTACGACACTGTCCCCGGCCCTGCCGTATGCGCTGTTCGACCGTTCCATCACCAACGCAACTGAGATAGAGCAGTTCAATGGTAACGTTGTTTTCGAAGGAATCATAGATTGTGCGAAAAAAGCCATCGCCAACGACATCCCCGTCGTCCTCGGAAACGATGTCGGCTGTCCGTGGATCACGCAGTACGACTTCTGGCGGGAACTCTTTTACATCCATAAATATGTCGGCGTCTCCAACGCCTTCGCGCTTTACACCGCAACCGCCCGCGCCGCCGAAATGGCCGGAATCGGAGCCGAAACCGGAACCATCGAGCCCGGCAAATCCGCCGATCTTATCGTGACCGTCGAAAACCCGCTTGAGGATCTTCGTGCTCTCCGCAAAGTAGAGATGGTCGTCACACAGGGAAGAAAAATCGATCATCCTCAGGTAAAAATCAATCCGGTGGTCGCGGCAGAGCTGGATCAATTTCTGGTGGAATAAAGGATACGACGGAGAAGACAAAAAAGATGGAAGAGAACAAAGAATCACAGGAAAATTTACAGGAAAAAAGAGAACAGGCTCTTTGGAGGCTTCATGAGGAACGGACAGAAGAAGCCCTGTGGGACTGCGTTGTCGCGTTCCAGGAGTTTGAATTCCATACGTATTCCGGTCTGCCGTATTCCTACCATATGAAATATGGAAGAAGCGGCACCTACACCAAAGAACTCTGGATCGACCGCCGGGAGAAAAGTAAAAGCCTTGTCTGGAGTTCCGTCCGGGCTGCGTATCATAAGGTGCTGGAACTGCAGGAAGAAAGTGCAAGACCAGTTGTCGATCGCCCGAAGGATCTGGGGGATATCCGCGGAATTACGTATATCTACGGGATTTTTTACGCGTTCGGGCTGCTGGAAATGCCGGAGAAGGCAAAAGAGAAACTCGCCATGCAGACGGAGGTACAAAAAACGCCGGAAAAATAAAGTTTCAGCCAATGCAGGACTTGACAACCACTAAATGGGTGGTATAATCTAAAAATATCGAGAGCCGAAAAAGCAATCGAAGCAAAAAAACAAAGCGTAGAAGAGACGAGTAAATCACAGCGAATGTGACAGAGAGAAACCCCATCTGGTGGTGCAAGGGTTTTCGCAGGAACGTGATCGAAGACCAGCTCTGAGCGGCCCCAATCCGGCCCGGTGATTCCGTTATCGTCAAATGAAGTGGTTTGAAAAAACAAAATGGGTGGAACCGCGGTGAATGAAAATACATCGTCCCTTTTGACAGCACAGGCGTGTCAAAAGGGACTTTTTTTGTGACAATTCAGAGCCATGCAAAAGGGAAGAAAAAATCGCGAAGCATGCTTGCATGAGTGAGCGCTTTTTTCCTGAATTTCATATGGCGAGAAGCCACATCGAGATGTAGCTCGGAACAGTTATCCCACAGATGCGCTTAAGAAAAAATATACAAAGAAAGAGGTAAAAGCAAATGATCATCACACTGAAAGATGGAAGTACCAAAGAGTACTCCGAACCGAAATCCATCATTGAGATCGCAGCAGACATCAGCGAAGGCCTTGCAAGAATGGCCTGTGCAGGTGAAGTAAACGGTGAAGTAGAAGATCTTCGTACCGTCATCGACAAGGACTGCAATCTTTCCATTCTGACCTTTAACGATGAAGGCGGAAAAGCAGCATTCCGTCACACCACATCCCATATCATGGCACAGGCAATCAAGAGACTGTACCCGGAGACCAAGCTTGCAATCGGACCGTCCATCGCAGACGGATTCTACTACGATATAGACAGAGAAACTCCACTCACCAGCGAAGACCTTGAAAAAATCGAAGCAGAAATGAAGAAAATTGTAAAAGAGGATCTGAAACTGGAGCGCTTCGAGCTGCCGAGAGCAGAAGCCATCGCTTTCATGAAAGAAAAAGAAGAGCCATATAAAGTAGAACTGATCGAAGATCTGCCGGAAGACGCAGTCATCAGCTTCTATCGCCAGGGTGAATTCACGGACCTGTGCGCAGGCCCTCATCTGATGAGCACAAAGCCGGTCAAAGCCTTCAAACTGACCAGCCTTGCAGGCGCATACTGGAGAGGCAGCGAGAAAAACAAGATGCTGCAGAGAATCTACGGAACTGCATTCACAAAGAAAGCAGAGCTTGAAGAGTACCTCCACATGATCGAGGAAGCAAAGAAGCGTGACCACAGAAAACTCGGAAAAGAGCTCGGCCTGTTTATGATGAGTGAGGACGGCCCGGGATTCCCGTTCTTCCTTCCAAAAGGAATGGATCTGAAAAATGCACTGATGGATTACTGGCGTGAAATCCACAGAAAAGCAGGATACGTAGAAATCTCCACACCGATCATCCTGAACCGTCGCCTGTGGGAGACCTCCGGTCATTGGGATCACTACAAAGAAAACATGTATACCACCGTCATCGACGATGAAGATTATGCAATCAAACCGATGAACTGCCCAGGCGGCGTTCTAGTTTACAAGTCCGAGCCTCGTTCCTACCGTGATCTGCCGCTGCGTCTGGCAGAGGTTGGTCTGGTACATCGTCATGAGAAATCCGGCCAGCTGCACGGCCTGATGCGTGTACGCTGTTTCAACCAGGACGATGCCCATATTTTCATGACACCGGAGCAGATCAAAGATGAAATCAAAGGCGTTGCAAACCTGATTGACCAGGTTTACAAATTGTTCGGATTCAAATATCACGTAGAGCTGTCCACCCGTCCGGAAGACAGCATGGGAAGCGATGAGGACTGGGAGGTTGCAACCGAAGGCCTCCGCGGCGCACTCGATGACCTTGGCCTTGACTATGTAGTCAACGAAGGCGACGGCGCATTCTATGGCCCGAAGATCGACTTCCATCTGGAAGACTCCATCGGAAGAACGTGGCAGTGCGGTACTATCCAGCTTGACTTCCAGCTGCCGCAGAGATTCGAACTGGAATACACAGGAGCAGACGGCGAGAAACATCGTCCGATTATGATCCACCGTGTTGTTTACGGTTCTGTTGAGCGTTTCATCGGTATCCTGATCGAGCATTTTGCAGGTGCATTCCCAACCTGGCTTGCACCGGTACAGGTAAAGGTTCTGCCAATCTCCGACAAATACGCAGATTACGGCAAGAAGGTTCTGGACGCCCTTCACGAGGCAGGCATCCGCGCAGAGATGGATACCCGTTCCGAGAAGATCGGATATAAGATCCGTGAGGCACAGGGACAGAAGATTCCATACATGTTGATCGCCGGAGCAAAAGAGGAAGAGGCAGGTCTTGTATCTGTCAGAAGCCGTTTTGCAGGTGATGAAGGCCAGAGAAGCCTGGAGCAGTTTATCGCAGATATCAAAGAAGAAATCGCAGGCCGCGTTAACCGCCCGGTTACTGTTGAAACAAAAGAAAATAAATAAGGTAGGTGTCAAAAAAATTGACACCTATGATACCAGATTGCTCCGTACTTTGTACTCCCGCAATCTTCAAAACATTCGTACTCCGCTCATTTTTCTTCGAAAAATGGCTACTTACTCATGTTTTGGCGTGTCCAAAATTTAAAAATCCTCGTGCAAGCTTTGCTTGCGTCGGATTTCCAAACTTTGGACACTGGTATTATCAAATAAATAAAGCATAAAAAATTACCTCTTGGAAATAATGGTTTCTATGCGGGCGAAACCGCAGAAAACTAAATTTCAGGAGGTAATTTATTATGCCAGCATTAAGTTGTTCCGCTATGACCTGTGTTTACAACCAGAACGAGCTCTGTTCCAAAGGAGATATCCGCGTAGGCGGAAGCGGAGCCAAAAGCTCCATGGAAACGTGCTGCGAGAGCTTCAAGGAGCGCGGTGAGGGCACGATGTCCAACTCCACCGGCTGCGGCTGTACGAAAATCGGTGTCGACTGCAAGGCGCAGAACTGTACCTTTAACGACAACTGTAAATGCGAAGCCGGAGACATCCATATCGCCGGAGACAGCGCATGCAGCTGCCAGGAAACCGAGTGCAGCTCCTTCCGCTGTAGCTGCGGGAGATAAATACGAAAAAATGCGAAAATCAGTATTGACAACAGGATGGGAGAGTGCTATACTGCAATAGTCTGAGAAAAAGAAAGTAGAGTATCCACTCTCACCCTAGCGCAAACACGCGACTACGGTCCAATATTGATCTTAAGTTCTCTTTGTGTAGAGATTTATGTACAATGTTAAGTGGATAGTCTGTCTATCCACTTTTCTTGCGTTATCAGTCAAATCCGGTCCGGTGAGCCGAGTTTGATTTCGTTACACCGCAAAAGCGGGAACACAGTCTTTTATAATGATGGAGGTGCACTACAATTAGCGAATTAATGATTAATGAGCAGATCAGAGACAGAGAAATTCGTCTGATCGGTCAGAACGGAGAACAGCTTGGAATTATGTCTGCCAGAGATGCGTACCTGAAAGCACAGGAAGCAGGTCTGGATCTTGTGAAAATTGCTCCGACAGCGAAACCGCCGGTTTGCAAAATTATCGACTACGGAAAGTACAGATATGAACTGGCCCGCAAGGAAAAAGAAGCAAAGAAAAAACAGAAAACAATTGAAATCAAGGAAGTTCGCCTTTCTCCAAACATTGACACCAATGATCTTAATACCAAAGTAGGTGCAGCCCGCAAGTTCATTACAAAGGGCGACAAAGTAAAAGTAACACTTCGTTTCCGCGGCCGTGAGATGGCACATATGAACAGCAGCAAATACATCCTCGATGAATTTGCAGAGAGTCTGTCCGATATTGCAACGGTTGACAAAGCGCCGAAGGTGGAAGGCAGAAGCATGACCATGTTTTTGACGGCTAAACGTTAAAATACATTTGAATCAATATCAAGGAGGAAATTAAAATGCCAAAGGTAAAAACAAGCAGAGCAGCTGCAAAGCGTTTTAAAACAACAGGAACAGGAAAATTAGTAAGAAATAAAGCTTACAAGAGCCATATCTTAACCAAGAAATCTCAGAAGAGAAAAAGAAACCTGAGAAAACAGACTACTGTTGATGCAACAAACGTAAAGAACATGAAGAAAATCTTACCTTACATGTAATTTTTGCAAGGTAGAGTTACGCCCAACAGATCAAGGAGGAAAATAAGAAATGGCAAGAATTAAAGGCGGCATGAACGCTAAGAAAAAACATAACAGAGTATTAAAACTGGCTAAAGGTTACAGAGGAGCCAGAAGCAAACAGTATAGAGTAGCAAAACAGTCCGTAATGCGCGCACTGACCAGCTCCTACGCAGGAAGAAAACAGAAAAAACGTCAGTTCCGTCAGCTGTGGATCGCTCGTATCAACGCAGCAGCAAGAATGAACGGTCTGTCCTACAGCAAATTTATGTATGGTCTGAAACTGGCAGGCGTTGAGCTGAACCGTAAAGTTCTGGCTGACATGGCAGTTAACGATGCAGAAGGATTTGCAACACTGGCTGAGCTTGCAAAAAGCAAAGTAGCATAAGTAAAAACATATTCTGTGTGAATATACGAAGAAGCTGTGAGAACCGGTAAGGGGATCGCAGCTTCTTTTGAAATATAGAAAAACATGAGGTGAATATGAAAAAAAGCAAAGTGGCAGTGGTTGCCTGTCCCGACTATGAGCCGGCGCACGTAAAGGAAAGCCTGCAAAAGGGATTGGAAGCAATTGGCGGCCTGGAATCTCTGATCGGAAAAGAAGAGAATATCTTATTAAAACCAAACCTCGTCCGCTCCGCAAAACGAGAACGCGCCGTCGTGACCGACCCGGAAGTTATGGATGCCCTGATCACGATTTTGCAGGAAAATGGCTATGAGAATATTTCCTGCGGCGATTCCTGCGGCCTTGGCACCCCGGAGGGCATTGCAAAGGAAGCCGGGCTGAAAGAGGTGCTGGAAAAACACAACGTTCCGCTGAAGGATTTCCTTACGAGCGAGCGCGTAGAAACCGCCGATGGCAAATTTCTGATGATTGCGAAAGATGCACTCGACTGCGACGCCCTCATCAGCGTCAGTAAAATGAAAACCCACGCGCTGGAACGCATCACCGGAGCTGTCAAGAACCAGTACGGCTGCATCAGCGGCGTCTACAAAAAACTCGGCCACACGCAGTATCCGAACGATGAGAGCTTCGCACACATGCTGATCGAGCTGAACCAGAAAGTCGCCCCGCGCCTCTATATCTGCGACGGAATCGTAGCAATGGAAGGCAATGGTCCGACTTCCGGCGATCCGGTTTCGATGGGAGTTCTTCTTATGTCCACCGATCCGATCGCGCTGGATACCGTGTTCTGCCATCTGGTGAACCTCGATCCGTCGTATGTGCCGACAAATCTCTACGGGGAAACGCTCGGCCTTGGAACGTGGCACGACGACCGCATCGAAATTGTGACAGCGGATGGCACCATATCCGAGGAAGAACTGAAAAGAAAGTACGGAAATCCAAACTTCAATGTCGACCGCCGCAAAGCCCGCAAAAAAGGAGCCCTCGATCTGCTCGAGATCCTCGGGGTCTTCCAGAGCCGCCCCTATATCATAGAAGAAAAATGTAAAAAATGCGGCGTCTGCGTCGAGAGCTGCCCGGTGGAAGGGAAAGCCGTCCGCTTTGATAACGGCCGCAGAAATCCGCCGGTCTACGATTATAAAAAGTGCATCCGCTGTTTCTGCTGTCAGGAAATGTGCCCGCATCAGGCAATCCAGGTAAAGAAACACCGTCTGCCGTGGGGAAAATAAGGGAGCTATTCTACAAAGTGACTGGAAAAGCAAAAAGAGAAGTGTTATACTTGAAACCGGACAAAATTTAGTACAGGAGGAACAACACCATGGAATTAGAAACTTTAAGAAGTGATATGATAGCAGCAATGAAAGCCAAAGACAAAGCGAGAAAAGAGGCCATCTCTTCCCTGATCTCCGCAGCAAAGAAAGTAGCCATCGACGAGGGCTGCCGCGATGACATCAAACCGGAGCTGGTAGACCGCGTCATCTTAAAAGAGCTGAAGACCGTAAAAGAGCAGATCGATACCTGCCCGGCATCCCGTGAGGACTTAAAAGCAGAGTATCAGTTCCGCTATGACGTCATCAGCGAGTATGCACCGAAACAGATGAGTGCAGACGAAGTCAAAGCCTACATCCAGGAGAAATTCGCAGACGTTCTGGCAACCAAGAACAAAGGTGCCATCATGAAGGCTGTTATGGCAGATATGAAAGGTAAAGCAGACGGAAAAGTCATCAACCAGACCGTTGCAGAACTGTGCAAATGAATATCATCAACATCGAACACATCAGCAAACTGTTCGGCGATAAACTGATTTTTGACGATGCTTCCTTCGGCCTGCAGGAGGGCGACAAGGTCGGCATCGTCGGAATCAACGGAACCGGAAAATCCACGCTGCTGCGCATGGCAGCAGGAGAGGAGACCCCGGATTCCGGCCAGATTATCCGCCAGAACAACCTCAAAATGGCCTATCTTCCGCAGACACCGGAATTTCCAAAGGATGCCACCGTGCTGTCCTACGCCCTTTCCGGTGATGAGGAGGACTGGCAGGTGCAGAGCAACCTTGTACAGCTCGGTATCACCGAATACGACGCAAAACTCGACACCCTCTCGGGCGGCCAGCGCCGCAAGGTTGCCCTGGCAAAAGTGCTTGCGTCCGATTTTGACGTCCTGATCCTCGACGAGCCGACAAACCATCTCGACAATGCGATGCTCTCCTGGCTCGAGGATTACCTGAAAAATTACCGCGGAACCGTCTTTATGGTCACCCATGACCGTTATTTCCTGGATAAAGTGTCGAACCGCATCCTCGAAATCAGCCACGGAAAAATGTACAGCTACGATTCCAACTATTCCCGTTTTCTGGAACTGAAAGCTGAGCGCGAGGAGATGGAACTCGCCTCTGAACGGAAACGCCAGAGCATCCTGCGCATGGAACTCGAATGGGCGAAACGCGGCTGCCGCGCAAGAAGCACAAAACAGCGCGCCAGACTCGAACGTCTCGAAGTACTCAAAAATGGCACGGCACCGACAGCAGACGCTGTCGTGGAGATGGATGCTGTCGAGACCCGCATGGGAAAGAAAACGATTGAATTCCATAACGTCAGCAAAGCCTTCGGCGATAAAACGCTGATGAAAGATTTCGAATACATCTTCCTGCGGAACCAGAGTGTCGGCATCATTGGCCCGAACGGCTGCGGAAAATCCACAATGCTGCGGATGATCACCGGAGAAGTCCTGCCGGATGCGGGAACCATCGAAATCGGCGACACGATCCGCATCGGCTATCTGGCACAGGAAGAGCCGGACATGGATACGAATCAGCGCGTGATCGACTACGTGAAAGATATCGCTGAGTATGTCCAGACCCGTGACGGCCGCATCAGCGCATCGCAGATGCTCGAACGCTTCCTGTTCACACCGGATATGCAGTACACCCCGATTTCCAAACTCTCCGGAGGCGAAAAACGGAGACTGTATCTCTTATCTGTTCTGGTGAGCGGCGCCAATGTTCTGATCCTCGACGAGCCGTCCAACAACGTTGATATCCCGACCCTGACTGTGCTTGAGGATTTCCTGAACACGTTCGTCGGCATCGTCATCACCGTTTCCCACGACCGCTATTTCCTGGATAACGTCGTGGACCGCATCTTCGAATTCGACGGAAACGGAAATCTTCTGCAGTACGAGGGCGGCTACACCGATTACCTCGAAGCAAAAGAACGCCGTTTCGGCGGAAGTGCGGAAGAAACGGCAAAAGCAGCGCCGTCCAAAACGTCCGCGGACGAACCTGCAAAGTTAAAGAACAATGACTGGAAGCAGAACCGTCCGACCCGCCTGAAATTTACGTTCAAAGAACAGCGCGAGTACGAGACCATCGATGACGATATCGCCGCACTCGAGGAAAAGATTGCATCGCTTGACGATCAGATGCTCAAAAACGCCACCAACTCTGCAAAGCTCGCCGAACTGATGGCGGAAAAAGAGAGGACCGAAGCTGCTCTGGAAGAAAAAACCGAGAGATGGGTTTATCTCACCGACCTCGCAGAACAGATTGAGGCGCAGAATCAGAAATAAAAGAAGTAAAGGAACTGTCCGCAGAAGAGAAAAAATATGCGGGCCGTTCCTTCTTTTTTTATCGAGAAATTCGACGCGGAATTACCAGAAGTTGTAAAAAACTTGTATTTTTCCCTGAACACCCACAGAAAATCTGGACAGAATGCCCAATCGGTGTTATAATTCAAATACTGGACATAGTGGCATTGCCATGCCCTTATCCGGGTTTTTCGAAGCGCGGAGGCAACCGAAACCCGGCAGAACACCAACCTGAGAAAAGCCAAAGTAATTTTTGGTCATCATTTTTTAAGGAGGATAAAATCAAATGGCTAGAAAGATGAAAACCATGGATGGTAACCAGGCTGCAGCACATGCGTCTTATGCGTATACCGACGTAGCAGCTATTTACCCAATTACCCCTTCATCCGTTATGGCGGAGCATACCGATGAGTGGGCAACCCAGGGAAGAAAGAACATTTTCGGACAGGAAGTTCAGGTAACTGAGATGCAGTCTGAGGCAGGAGCAGCAGGTGCAGTACACGGATCACTGGCAGCCGGAGCTCTTACCACAACCTACACCGCATCCCAGGGACTTCTTCTGATGATCCCGAACCTTTATAAAATTGCCGGCGAGCAGCTCCCGGGCGTATTCAACGTATCCGCTCGTGCCCTTGCAAGCCACGCACTTTCCATCTTCGGAGATCATTCAGACGTTTACGCCTGTCGTCAGACCGGAGTCGCAATGCTCTGCGAATCCAGCGTACAGGAGGTTATGGACCTGACACCGGTTGCACACTGTGCAGCACTGAAAGGCAAAGTTCCATTTATCAACTTCTTCGACGGATTCCGTACCTCCCACGAGATTCAGAAAATCGAGACATGGGATTACGAAGATCTGAAAGACATGGTAGATATGGATGCAGTAGATGCATTCCGTAAACATGCCCTGAACCCGAACCATCCGTGCCAGAGAGGATCCGCACAGAACCCGGATATCTTCTTCCAGGCAAGAGAAGCATGTAACCCGTACTACGATGCTCTTCCGGCAATCGTACAGGAGTACATGGACAAAGTAAACGAGAAAATCGGAACCGATTACAAACTGTTCAACTATTATGGAGCAGCAGACGCTGAGCACGTAATCATCGCTATGGGTTCTGTCTGCGATACCATCGAGGAGACCATCGATTACCTCGTAGCAGCAGGCAAGAAAGTCGGCGTTGTAAAGGTACGTCTGTACCGTCCGTTCTCCGCAGAAGCACTCATCAATGCAATTCCGGAGACTGTAAAACAGATTTCCGTTCTGGACAGAACAAAAGAGCCGGGATCTCTTGGCGAGCCTCTGTACCTGGACGTAGTAGCAGCATTAAAAGGCAGCAGATTCGAGAGCACACCGGTATTCACAGGTCGTTACGGACTTGGTTCCAAGGACACCACACCGGCTCAGATCGTTGCTGTATATGAAAATACAGAGAAACAGAGATTTACCATTGGTATCGTAGACGATGTTACCAATCTGTCTCTGCCGGTTGGCGCTCCTCTGGTAACAACTCCGGAAGGAACCATCAACTGCAAATTCTGGGGACTTGGCGCAGACGGTACCGTAGGTGCAAACAAGAACTCCATCAAGATCATCGGTGACAACACAGACATGTACGCTCAGGCTTACTTCGATTATGACTCCAAGAAGTCCGGCGGTGTAACGATGTCTCACCTGCGTTTCGGAAAGAAACCGATCAAATCCACCTACCTGATCCACAAAGCAAACTTTGTTGCATGTCATAATCCTTCCTATGTGAACAAATATCACATGGTAGAGGAGCTGGTAGACGGAGGAACCTTCCTTCTGAACTGTCCATGGGATGAAGCAGGACTGGAAGAGCATCTGCCAGGTCAGGTAAAAGCATTCATCGCAAACCATAACATCAAATTCTATGTGATCGACGGCGTTAAGATCGGTATCGAGACCGGCATGGGACCGACCCGTATCAACACCATTCTTCAGTCTGCATTCTTCAAGCTTGCGAAGATCATTCCGGAAGAAAAAGCCATCGAACTCATGAAAGCAGCAGCAAAAGCTACCTATGGCCGTAAAGGTGATGATGTCGTAGCAAAGAACTGGGCAGCAATCGATGAGGGTGCAAAACAGATCAAAGAAGTTGCAGTTCCGGAAAGCTGGAAAAATGCAGCAGACGAAGGTCTGACCACAACTCATGCAGAGAGCGGCCGCGCTGACGCTGTTAAATTCGTAAATACCATCCAGGCAAAAGTAACTTCCCAGGAAGGAAACAACCTGCCTGTATCCGCATTTGCAGACTACGTAGACGGAACAACTCCGTCCGGCACATCCGCATACGAGAAACGTGGTATCGCCGTAAACGTACCTGTATGGAATCCGGAAAACTGTATCCAGTGTAACAGATGTTCCTTCGTCTGCCCGCACGCTGTTATCCGTCCGGTTGCCATGACCGCAGAAGAAGCAGCAGCAGCTCCGGAAGGCATCCAGACCATGCCGATGACCGGTATGCCGGACTACACCTTCACAATGGCTATTTCCCAGCTTGACTGTACCGGATGTGGTTCCTGTGCAAACGTATGCCCGGGCAAGAAGGGTGTGAAAGCACTGGCTATGGAAAGCCTTGCAGCACACGAAGCAGAGCAGAAATACTTCGATTATGCAGCAGCTCTTCCAGAGAAGACAGACGTTGTAGCAAAATTCAAAGAGAATACCGTAAAGGGCAGCCAGTTCAAGAAACCGCTGCTTGAGTTCTCCGGCGCATGCGCAGGCTGCGGCGAGACTCCTTACGCAAAACTGATCACCCAGCTGTTCGGTGACAGAATGTACATCGCAAACGCAACAGGATGCTCCTCTATCTGGGGTAACTCCTCACCGTCCACTCCTTACACTGTAAACGAGAAAGGACAGGGCCCGGCATGGTCCAACTCCCTGTTCGAGGACAACGCAGAGTTCGGTTATGGTATGCTTCTCGCTCAGAAAGCAATCCGCGGCGGCCTGAAAGCCAAAGTTGAGGATGTTATGAACTCCGAGAAAGCTCCGGAAGAAGTAAAAGCAGCATGCAAAGAGTATCTGGATACCTTTGACTGCGGCGCTACCAACGGAACTGCAACCGAGAAACTTGTAGAAGCAATCAAAGACGCTGACTGCGACGTTTGCAGAGACATCGTTAAGAACAAAGACTTCCTCGCTAAGAAATCCCAGTGGATCTTCGGTGGTGACGGATGGGCTTACGATATCGGATTCGGCGGCGTAGACCACGTACTTGCCAGCGGAAAAGATATCAACGTAATGGTATTCGATACCGAGGTTTACTCCAACACAGGCGGACAGTCCTCCAAAGCTACTCCGACCGGTGCAGTTGCACAGTTCGCAGCAGGCGGTAAAGAAACCAAGAAGAAAGATATGGCAAGCATCGCAATGAGCTATGGCTATGTATACGTAGCACAGATCGCTATGGGCGCTGATTACAATCAGGCAGTCAAAGCAATCGCAGAGGCAGAGGCATATCCGGGACCGTCCCTCATTATCGCTTACGCTCCATGTATCAACCATGGTATCAAGAAAGGTATGAGCAAAGCACAGACCGAGGAGCAGCTCGCTGTTCAGACCGGATACTGGCATTGCTTCCGCTTCAACCCGGCACTCGCTGCAGAAGGCAAGAGCGCATTCACACTGGATTCCAAGGCTCCGTCAGGAGATTATCAGGAATTCCTGAACGGCGAGGTACGTTACAACTCTCTGAAACGTGCAAACCCGGCGAAAGCAGAAAGACTGTTCGGCAAGAACGAGCAGGAAGCAAAAGACCGTTACACTTACCTGAACAAACTCGTAAAACTGTACGGCGCAGAAGAAGAGTAATTCTTTTTCCTTAAAAAGAATTTGAAAAAGGAGAGAAGTCATACTTGAGAGAGTATGGCTTCTTTCTTTTTGGGAGAAAAAATGAATTAGCGACATTTGGCAATAGTTTTGTATCGTTTGTCAACATTTTTATCCCGGAAAATGTTGACAAACGATACATTTTTGCGCAAGAAGGCTTTGAGATATGGTATAATGTGCGTATCACGATATAATGAGCGTTAGCGAGAGGAATTTTATTATGTTGAAAATATATCTTGGAGAAATGAAAGGTGCAATCTATCATCCACCAACCTATTTTGATAATTGTTATGAAGATGAATGGCTGACCACGCCACTGGCAAAAGAAATGATCCGCGATGTGGATCGCTCGGAGGTAATCAGTGCGCATCTGATTGACAGCCCGGTGCTTGGTCCGATTCCACCGAAAGATTTATCCGGAGGAATCAAAACGTTGCTGCTGATGGCATACGATACAGACGGAAAGATCTTTAATGCCTCCGTATGTGGAGATAATTGTGCAAAATGGATTTTAAAATTAGGAGAGCAAAAGGATCTGACGATTAATCTGCGTCATGTGATGCGGTTTGGCAAAGATCCTTTTGAAATCCTGATTTTAAATACAGGGACTATTGTGCGGAATATGTCCGAATTTGTAGATGTTGCCGAGGCTTATGTATAGGTGGATGTATGAAGGGAAAGAAAAGAGTTATTATTCAAAATAACAGAGTTCATTATGAATTTGTGATAAAGCGTAATATTACAATCATCCAGGGGGATAGTGCATCAGGAAAAACAACACTGGTAAATATGATCCGGCAGGCAGAAAATTTAGGGGAGTCCAGCGGAATCAACGTTTCCTGTGAAGTACCGTGCAGAGTGCTGGAAGGTGTTAATTGGAAAATTATTTTGGAAAACAGCCGGGAAAGCATCTTTTTCATAGACGAGGAGAATTATTTTATAAAAACAGAAGAATTTGCTTCTGCCATACGGGGTTCAGAAAACTATTTTGTATTGATTACGAGAGAAAACTTATATAATTTGCCGTATAGTGTAGAAGAGATTTATGGATTGCATGTTTCCGGAAAATACAGAGATACCAGAAAAATATATCAGAAAATGTATCAGATCTATCCCAAAACAGCACGGCTTCCTGTTAGAGTACAAAAAATAATTACGGAAGATTCCAATTCTGGGTATCAATTTTTTGAAAATGTATGTGCAGAAAGGAATATTACATGTGAAAGCGCTGGTGGAAAAACAAAAATACCGGAAATGATCGGCAAGGCAGGAACAGAAGAAACCTGTATTATTGCGGACGGTGCTGCAATTGGAGCAGAAATGAATCTTCTCAGCAATAAAATAGAGGAAAAACAGAACGTACATTTATATTTACCGGAGTCTTTTGAATGGCTGATTTTAAATTCAGATCTTTTACAGGACAAAGAGGTTCGTAAAATTCTGGAAAATCCAGAAGATTATATCGACAGCACAGAGTTTTTTAGCTGGGAACAATATTTTACAAAATTGCTGATTCAGAAAACAGAAGGAACATATTTGCAGTATAAAAAAGCAAAATTAAATCCATCTTATTTGCAGGATAAAAATAAAAACAAAATACTGGAGAGTATACAAGGGATTCAGTGGAAAATAAAATCCTTAAAATAGCAAAAATAATGAAAGAATAGAGAGAAGAACATGAACTATACAATTTATGACTATCTCGGCCTGTTTTTCTTTTACGCCTTCCTTGGATGGCTTCTGGAAACTTCTGTGGCCGCGATCCGGAAAAAACATATGGTAAACAG
Source organism: Blautia sp. TM10-2 (assembly GCF_003480845.1). Lineage (NCBI taxonomy): Bacteria > Bacillati > Bacillota > Clostridia > Lachnospirales > Lachnospiraceae > Blautia > Blautia sp. TM10-2. The sequence goes on from NZ_QUJZ01000006.1 coordinate 41,231, forward strand.
AGGATTCTTAAATGGTCCGCTCTGCGCCATCTATGGAATCACAGCTGTCTTTATGACACGTTATCTGTATGAACTGCAGTCAAGCCCCGTCTTTTTGTTCCTTGGCTGTATGATTATCGCTACCGCAGTCGAGTGGCTGGCCGGTCACGCACTGGAACGCATTGGCCATGGCAAATGGTGGGACTATTCCAATAAAAAATGGAACATGGACGGCTATATCTGCCTTCAGTATTCTGTACTATGGGGAATTTTAGGACTGCTTGCCATGAAAATCGGCAATCGCCTCTGCTTTACAGTTCTTCATTCAATTCCGGCCGGTTTCCTGCATATCACATCCTGGATTCTCTTTGGTATATTGATAGTAGATGCCGTCGGTTCCTATGCTGTTCTGCACCACATCACGAAAAAAATGCCGCGGATCAGCGCTATGAACGATCAGATCGACGCCTTCACCAGACGCCTTTCTGTCCGTGTTTACCGCTATCTGGAGCGTCGTGTGGAACGTGCCTATCCGGCCGTACAGCCAGTTCCGGAGAAAAAAGAGAAAACAGAAACCGGCGTATTTGCCGAAGGATGCAGCTTTTACAAAATCGTTCTTCTCTTCATCATCGGCGCATTTTTGGGCGATATTACAGAAACCATATTCTGCCGCATCACCGCCGGTGTCTGGATGAGCCGCAGCAGCCTTGTCTGGGGCCCGTTCAGCATCGTCTGGGGCCTGGCCATCGCCCTCGCTACCTGGTTCCTCTACAACTACCGCGACCGCTCCGATGGATTCCTGTTTGCCTTTGGTACCTTCCTCGGCGGAGCCTACGAATACATCTGCAGTGTGTTCACCGAAATCGTATTCGGAAAAGTCTTCTGGGACTACAGCGACATTCCCTTCAACCTCGGAGGCCGTATCAACCTCCTGTACTGTTTCTTCTGGGGAATAGCCGCCGTCGTCTGGCTCAAAAAATTCTATCCTGTCATTTCGCGCTGGATTGAAAAAATCCCGATGAAATTCGGAGAAATCATCACTTGGATCCTGATCGTGTTCATGGTGGCCAACATGCTCGTATCTACCCTTGCTCTCGCCCGATACGACGAACGCGCCCACCAAAAGCCCGCAGCTAATGCCATCGAGCAGACCATAGATGCCCATTTCCCGGACGCCCGAATGGAAAAAATCTACCCCAATGCCAAAGCGATTAACTAGAATGTGTTAAAAAACATTTCCGTAGTCTGCACGCCCCAATTACAGACTACAAAAAGCCCTCTCCCGCCGTCATGCAAAGTCAGGCCCCGTTTCGACAGCTTTGGTCTGCGCGGTCCGTCACCCCAAAAGAAAACCTTTGGCAACCCACCAAAAGTATGATATAATGTCACATAGATATTTTGGGGATACCATATCCTCTAAGAGCGAAGAAAGGACTCAACCACAAATGACAGTAGACAACAGCTTCACAATGAAGAAATTTCAAAGCATGGAAATCATCTATGTCACATTTTCCCAGATCACGAAACTCCCATACGTAGAGTGCGATCCGGAAACCTTTGACGATCAGGTATATATGTTTACCGAAGAAGAAGCAGCTAAAGAATTTGCAAAATCCTATGTAGAGAAGAATACCCCGCTGCTTACCGTAAAAGTACTGCGCAAGCAGATGCCGAACTTCTATATGGGCCTCTACGCAGAAGGTGTCAACATGGTCATCTTCCACGAAGGCGATCAGACCCGCCGCATCGAGCTGGAGCAGATCTTCCCGAAACCGGACATGGAAAAAATGAACAAACAGCATCTTCCAGTCCTCAACCCTGGCGTACAGCTCACTGTAGTCTATTTCCTGCAGGAGCTCCGCAAACCAAACCAGAGAAGAGACGATGCCGAGCGCATGCAGCACCTGCGTGAACTCGAAGAAGAAATGCTTGTCAACCTGATGCGAAGCAAATTCATCCTTGCCATCGACATCTCCCAGGTACAGGGCGAATTCGATCCGGCCAACCCGGGACCGGATGTGCGCATCCCGTACATCAAAAACCAGAACGAAGAAATCTTCCAGCCATTGTTCTCCGATATCGGTGAATTCCAGAAATTCCGTCCGGATCCGCAGGCAAAACTCCGGCTGGCAGCCATCCCGTTCCAGCACCTTCTGCCGTACCTGATGAAACAGGCCAAAGGCTTCGTCATCAACCCGTCCGGCTTCAACCTTCTGTTGACCAGAGAACAGCTCCAGCGAATCATGGGAGCCCAGGCGCAGAGCGTCCGCCCGAATCTCGAGGCGATGATGGCACAGGCTGCCGCAGCTCAGGCGCAGAGAAATGCGCAGAACAATGCTGCAAATGACGAAGTAAAAGATCATGTGGATGAGGCGGAAACTACCGACGCAGAAACAGACCACGAAGAATAAAAACCGACAGGGCCGCAGAAAATCCCAGTAAACGGGCACTGCGGTCCGTTTTTGACTGCATAAAACCGGAAATAACCGAGAAAAACAACAAGAAAGGACACTTTTAACATGAACGCAGAACATTGCAAAGCCTACACCCTGCTGCAGGAACAGCAGATTGATGATATCCACGCACATGGCTACCTCCTTCGCCACAACAAAAGCGGAGCCCGCGTGCTGCTTCTCGAGACGGAGGATGACAACAAAGTATTCAACATTGCCTTCCGTACCCCGCCGGCCGACAGCACCGGCGTAGCCCACATCCTCGAGCACAGCGTCCTCTGCGGCTCCCGCGAATTCCCGTTAAAGGATCCCTTCGTAGAACTCGTCAAAGGATCCCTGAACACCTTCTTAAATGCTATGACCTACCCGGATAAAACCATGTACCCGGTAGCCAGCACCAACGATGCCGACTTCCAGAACCTGATGCATGTCTACATGGACGCCGTATTCTACCCGAACATTTACAAACACGACGAAATCTTCCGGCAGGAAGGCTGGAGCTATCATCTGGAAAGCGAAGACGGCCCGCTGACCTACAACGGTGTTGTATACAACGAGATGAAAGGAGCCTTCTCCTCCGCAGACGATGTCCTGGAGCGTGAAACCTTCAACACCCTGTTCCCGGACACTCCGTACGGCGTAGAATCCGGCGGAGATCCGTCCTGCATCCCGAACCTGACCTACGAAAACTTCCTGAATTTCCATCAGACCTATTACCATCCGTCCAACAGCTATATCTACCTGTACGGAAACATGGATATGGAAGAAAAACTGGCATGGATGGATGAAAAATACCTGTCCCATTTTAATGCAAAAGAAGTAAAATCCGAAATTCCGTATCAGAAACCATTTGCAGAGACCCTCGACATTGTACACGAGTACCCGGTACTCGACGGCGATCCGCTTGAAAACAATGCGTACCTGTCCTACAACATGGTCATCGGCAGCGGTCTGGATGTAAAATTAAACGTGGCATTTTCTGTTCTGGAGTATGCACTCCTTGACGCACCGGGAGCCCCGGTCAAACAGGCACTCCTTGACGCACACATCGGAAAAGATGTTTACGGCTCCTACGAGGACGGCATCCTGCAGCCATTCTTCTCCATCGTAGCCAAGAACGCCGATGAAAATGAGAAAGAAAAATTCCTGTCCATCATCCGCGGCACCCTCGAGGATATCGTGAAAAACGGCATGGATCAGAAAGCCATCGAGGCAGGCATCAACTATTTCGAATTCCGTTTCCGTGAGGCGGACTTCTCCAGCTTCCCGAAGGGCCTGATGTACGGCATTGACGTCTTCGACAGCTGGCTGTACGACGAGAACAAACCGTTCGCCTACCTGCAGCAGCTTGCAATCTACGATGAGCTGAAAAAACTGGCAAAAGAAGGCTATTTCGAAAACTTGATCCAGACGTATCTGCTGGACAACACCCATGCCTCCATCGTGACCCTCATTCCAAAGACCGGTCTTGCCGCAGAAAATGATGCAAAGACCGCAGAAAAACTGCAGAAATACAAAGAGAGCCTGTCAAAAGAAGAGATCGAGAAAATCATTGCTGACACCAAAGAGCTGGCAGCATATCAGGAAGAAGAGGAGAGCGAGGAAGCACTCGAGACGATTCCGCTCCTGAAACGAAGCGATATCAAACGTGAGTCTGTCAAACTTTACAATGACGAGCATGAAGTCGATGGAACGACGGTTCTTCATCACAACGTATTCACGAACGGCATCGGTTACTTAAGCTTGCTGTTTGATACGAAAAATGTGCCGAACGATCTGATCCCGTACATGGGCGTATTAAAATCCGTTCTCGGCTATGTGGACACCGAACACTACACCTACGGCGAGCTGTTCAACGAGATCAATGCACAGACCGGCGGCATCAACTGCGGACTGCAGGTATTCCGCATTCCGGAAAATGATGACGACTGCCGCAGAATGTTTGGCATCCGCGCGAAATTCCTGTACGACAAACTGGATTTCGTCATGAAAATGATCGAGGAAATCCTGAACACCTCCCGCCTGGATGATGAGAAACGTATTCACGAGATCATCGCCAGCATGAAATCCGGCCTGCAGAACCGCCTGTCTTCCGCCGGAAATGCAACGGCTGTGATGCGTGCAGCTTCCTATTACTCCCCGATGAGCAATTTCCAGGACCGCATCGCAGGCATCGGCTTCTACCAGCTCTTAAAAGATCTGGACGAGAACTTCGATGAGAAAAAAGCAGAACTGATTAAAAATCTGCAGACCCTGATGAAATACATCTTCCGCAAAGAGAATCTGACCGTCTCCTATACCGCAGACGAGACAGGCTACGCACCGCTGGAAGAAAAAATCGCAGCATTCAAAGAGAATCTGTACACCGACGAAGTGGAGCCGGGCAGCATTGTGTATGACTTTGAACAGAAAAACGAAGCCTTCCAGACCTCCGGCCAGGTACAGTACGTGGCACTCTGTGGAAACTTCGAGCGCGAAGGCTACGACTACACAGGAGCCCTGCGCATCCTGCGTGTCATGCTGAGCTATGACTATCTGTGGATCAACATCCGTGTCAAAGGCGGCGCTTACGGCTGCGGCGGAGCTTTCGGAAGAGGCGGAAACGCGTGCATTTCTTCCTACCGTGATCCGAATGTCGGAAGAACCCTTGAAGTATACCGCGGTATCGGCGATTACGTGCGCAATTTCGAAGCAGACGAACGCCAGATGACCAAATACATCATCGGAACGATCAGCGAACTCGACGTTCCGATGAACCCGTCTGCAAAAGGCCAGACCTCCGAGAGCGCATGGTTCAACGGCATCACCGAAGCAGACTTCCAGCAGGAGAGAGATCAGATCCTCGATGCAACCCTGGACGACATTCATGCACTGGCAGACCTTGTAGATGCAGCCTTAAAACAGAACAACATCTGCGTTGTCGGAAGCGAAGCAGCCATTCAGAAAGAGAAAGAACTGTTTAAGAACGTAGAGAACTTATAAATGAGGAGAAGAGACAGCAATGGAAAACAATGCAAATTATAAATCCGGCTTTGTAGCCCTGATTGGCCGTCCGAACGTGGGAAAATCCACGCTGATGAACCACCTGATCGGACAGAAGATTGCGATTACATCCAAGAAACCGCAGACCACCCGCAACCGCATCCAGACCGTTTATACGTGTGACGAGGGACAGATCGTGTTCCTCGACACACCGGGTATCCACAAGGCGAAAAATAAGCTCGGCGAGTACATGGTCGATGTAGCCGAGAAAACGTTAAAAGAAGTCGATGTGATTCTCTGGCTGGTAGAGCCGAGCAACTTCATCGGAGCAGGAGAGCGTCATATCGCAGAGATCCTGGAGAAAGTCAATGCGCCGGTCATCCTCATTATCAACAAGACCGATACCGTGGAGAAAGATAAAATCCTGGAATTCATCGATACGTACCGCAAGCTGTTCCAGTTTGCCGAGATCATTCCGTGCTCGGCACTCCGCCATCAGAACACCGATGATATCATTCCGAGCATCTTCAAATACCTGCCGTACGGCCCGCAGTTCTACGATGAGGACACCATCACCGATCAGCCGATGCGCCAGATCGTGGCTGAGATCATCCGCGAGAAAGCACTGTACGCCTTAAACGAAGAGATCCCGCATGGTATCGCCGTTGTGATCGACCAGATGAAAGACCGCCCGAACGGAAAAATCGTTGATATCGACGCGACCATCATCTGCGAGCGCGATTCCCACAAGGGCATCATCATCGGAAAACAGGGCGCGATGCTCAAGAAGATCGGAAGCAACGCGCGGTATGAGCTGGAGCAGATGCTGGAGCAGAAAGTCAACCTGAAGCTCTGGGTCAAAGTCAAAAAAGACTGGCGCGACAGCGATTTCCTCGTGAAGAACTTCGGATATGATAAAAAGAAACTCGATTTATAATATTGCATTATAATAAGGAAGAAACATGCGAGAACCAATCAATGTAAGCGGAATGGTATTATCCGCCTCCCCGGTCGGAGAGTATGACAAGCGCGTCGTGATCCTGACCCGGGAGCTCGGCAAAATCACCGCCTTCGCGCGCGGCGCCCGCCGCATGAAAAGCCCGCTGATGGCCGTCTCCAATCCGTTCGTCTTCGGCGAGTTTCAGGTTTACGAGGGCCGTGACAGCTACACCCTCTCCGGCGCAAACATTAAAGAATACTTCCTCGACCTGGCGCAGATGCAGCCCGGCGTTTATTACGGCTTTTATTTTCTGGAACTGGCCGAATATTTCGGCCAGGAAGGAAACGATGAAACCCAGATGCTGAACCTTCTGTACGTGACGATGAACGCCATCCGCCGCGGAAAACAGGACCTCCGCCTGATCCGGTGCATCTTCGAACTGCGGACGATCACAATCAGCGGAGAAGCACCGCAGATGTTCTCCTGCATGGAGTGCGGCACGAAAGAGAATCTGACCGTTTTCTCCCTGCGCGACAGCGCCATCTACTGCCCAAACTGTGGAAAAACCATCAGAGATCCATGGCCGCTGCAGCCGGGCACCGTGCTGGCATGCCGCTATATCATTGCGGCACCGCTCGCGAAGCTGTATGGTTTTACCGTAAATGAAGAGATCCTGGACGAACTGGAACGATTGCTGCGTGCATATCTCCATCGCTATGTCGAAAAGAAGATGAAAACATTACAGATTCTGGATGTGATGAAATAATATAAAATGTAATAATTTGCAAAAATGTGAAATAATTATGTCCAAAAGTGTGTCCACACCTTTACAAATAAGTAGAAATGGGATAGAATATTTGGAATAAAGAAAAAAATGGTTCTGTATTCGTCACAGAAGATATTGCAAATGCATAGTACCAGAAAAAATGAGAAGGTTTTAGTGAAAATGGTAATATAAAAGCTAGAAAAACTATGCGAAACAAGAGAATGTTACGAGTACGGCGAAAAAAATACGACAGGGGAGAAAGGTATGTACAAAAAATCATCCACAGGATGGCTGAAGCATCTGGATTTTATGGTTCTTGATATTATCTGTCTTCAGCTGGCTTTCGTCATGGGTTATTTCTTAAGACATCACAGTTTTAAGCCATATGGAAGCCCAATTTACCGAAATGAGGCTATCGTATTCGCTCTGATCCAGCTGATGATCATGTTTTTTGACGATTCCTTCAAAAACGTCATGAAGCGCGGATACCTCGTGGAAATCGGAATGACTGTAAAAAATATGGTATACATCATCGTTCTTGGTGTATTCTACCTGTTCCTGATTCAGGAGGGAGATCAGTTCTCCAGAGCAACCATTATGCTGACCGGTGCTCTGTACGGAATGCTTTCCTATCTGATGCGCATCGGATGGAAGGCTGTGGTAAAGAAACGCAGCAGCGGGGAACACAGCGGCCGTTCGCTTCTGATCATCACGACCGAAAAACAGTCACAGTCCGTTGTAAAGAGCATGCTGGATTTCGATTACATCGGCGTTCGTCCGACTGGCGTTGTTCTCGTAGACCAGGACAGAACCGGACACAAAATCCACGGCGTACCGGTGGTATCGAACCTTGCAGATGCAGCTGAGTATGTCTGCCGTGAGTGGTTCGACGAAGTGCTGATCGTTCTGCCGGAAGGCAGAGAAATCCCGCAGAAAGTATTCGACGCATTCGCCGAGATGGGCATTACGATCCACGTAAAAATTGCGGACGTGAACGAAATGCAGGGAAAAAATCAGACTGTAGAGCGCATGGGCAACTATACCGTGGTCACCACCTGCATCAATATGGCAAGCGCAGGACAGCTTGTGCTGAAACGAATCATGGACATCTGCGGCGGTCTTGCCGGATGTATTCTGACCGGAATCATCTTCCTGTTCGTTGCCCCTGCGATTTATATCAAGTCTCCGGGCCCGATCTTCTTCTCACAGTACCGTGTCGGAAAGAACGGAAGAAAATTCAAAATTTACAAGTTCCGTAGCATGTACATGGATGCGGAAGAGCGGAAAAAAGAACTGATGAAACAGAACCGCGTCAGCGATGGTCTGATGTTCAAAATGGAGAATGACCCGCGTGTCATCGGAAGCGAAAAAGGACCAGGCAAAGGAATCGGAAACTTTATCCGCAAAACCTCGCTGGATGAATTCCCGCAGTTCTTCAATGTGTTAAAAGGCGACATGAGCCTTGTAGGAACCCGTCCGCCGACAGTGGATGAGTGGGAGAAATATGAGCTCCATCACAGAGCAAGACTGGCAATCAAGCCGGGACTGACTGGTATGTGGCAGGTAAGCGGACGAAGCGAGATTACAGATTTTGAAGAGGTTGTAAAACTGGATACGAAGTACATTTCAGAATGGTCCTTTATGCTGGATATTAAGATTTTGTTTAAAACTGTACTGATTGTATTAGGCCAGAAAGGTTCTATGTAAAAAAAATGAAAAATGGAGATATATTGTAGTTTTGGGAGTAGTGTGGTAAAATAAAGGTAAATTTTAAGAAAAATTTATGAATGGAAGCGCAAAGAAGTCCTGATGACGGCGAAAAGGAAAAAGGCTTCCTTTGACAGGTGGTCCAAATAATGTTAATTATTTGGACCTTTTTATGTGAACTTCCTGAAATATTAACTCTCGTTTCGACATGTTCTTGCTTTAAGCCAGTTGTAGCATACTTTAAAAGGAATTTTATGAGAGTTAATTTTATAGGAAGTTCACATATATACTACCACAAAAGTAATTATCTTTCACTGACAACTATCCTAACACACAGGGGATTGAAAAAGTCATAAAGTTATGGTATAATCGAAAACAAAAGTTCATGAAAAATGAAAGAAGGAAGTATATGAACAACTCAAAACAAGATATATTGAACAACCTGATAAAAGAACCCTTCATCAATCAGCGTATCCTTGCCGCACAGACCGGCCATTCGCTTGGAATCGTCAATCGTTCGATCAAGGAACTGATTTCAGAAGGTTACCTGGATGAAGAGATCCGTCCGACGGAAAAGACACTGCGTGAGGCAAAAGAGAAAGCGCCGAAAAACGCCATTATCCTTGCCGCCGGATTTGGTATGCGGATGGTTCCGATTAATACAGAGACACCGAAAGGACTTCTGGAAATCAAGGGAGAGCGGCTGATAGAGCGCACAATCCGTCAGCTTCATGAAGTCGGCATTACAGAGATTTACGTCGTTGTCGGATTTATGAAAGAGCAGTATGAATATCTGATCGATGAATACGGCGTAGAATTGATCGTCGCTCCGGACTATGTGTCGAAAAACAATCTGCATTCCCTGAAAACGGCGGCAGCCCATTTATCAAACAGCTACATCATTCCCTGTGATATCTGGTGTGAAAAGAATCCATACAGCAGAAACGAATTATATTCCTGGTACATGGTCAGCGATCTGGTGGATGATGACAGTACCGTCCGCGTAAACCGGAAGCAGGAGCTGGTCGTACAGAAAGAACAGGCAGGCGGAAACGCGATGATCGGCATCTGTTATCTGCTGGAAACAGAAGCGGAGATCGTGCGGGAGCGTCTGGAAGAACTGGGAAGAGATTCCCGATACGACGGAGCGTTCTGGGAGGAAACCTTATACCGGAAAGACAGAATGATTGTGACGGCCCGTGTTGTACATGCTGCCGATGCCGTAGAAATCAATACCTATGAGCAGCTGCGTGAGATTGACAGCGATTCCAGCCAGCTGCAGACGGATGCGATTCAGGTAATCTGTGAAGCACTTGGAGCACAGCAGAACGAAGTGACAAACATTACAGTTCTGAAAAAAGGAATGACAAACCGATCCTTTTTATTCTCCTGTAAAGATAAAAAATACATTATGCGAATTCCGGGAGAGGGAACCGATCAGTTGATCAACCGCAGGCAGGAAGCCGCTGTATATCAGACGATCGCCGGCCGCAGGATCTGTGATGAGATTGCCTATATTAACCCGGAGAACGGCTACAAAATCACAGAATATCTCGAAGGTGCGCGGGTCTGCGATGCAGAAAATGAGGAAGATCTTCAGAAATGCATGAAGAAACTGCGGGAGTTTCACGGGCAGAAATTAAGAGTAGACCATTCCTTCGACCTGTTCGGACAGATGGAATACTATGAAAGCCTCTGGGAAGGAACTCCGTCAGCATATAAAGATTACGAAAAGACGAAAGCGCATGTGCTTCAGTTAAAGGATTACATCGAAGCAAATGCCGGAGAGTGGGTGCTCACTCACATTGATGCCGTGCCGGACAATTTTCTGTTTGTGGAAGAAAACGGAAAAGAGGAGATCCGCCTGATCGACTGGGAATACGCCGGAATGCAGGATCCGCATGTGGATATTGCGATGTTCTGTATCTATTCTCTCTACAAAAAAGAGCAGGTGGACCATCTGATTGATCTTTATTTTGAAGGAAACTGTGACGACAGAACACGCATAAAAATCTACTGCTACATCGCAGTCTGCGGTCTGCTCTGGAGCAACTGGTGCGAATATAAACGGAAATTAGGCGTGGAATTCGGAGAATATTCCCTGCGGCAGTACCGTTACGCAAAAGATTATTACAAAATTGTCCAGCAGGAACTGGGAGAGGAAGGAAAAGAAATATGTACAAAGTAGAGCGCGCCATTATTATGGCGGCAGGCCTCGGAAACCGGATGAAGCCGGTAACGTTAAAAACACCAAAACCGCTGGTCCGGGTAAACGGTGTGCGGATGATTGATACCGTCATCGATGGACTGCACAAAAACGGAATCACAGAAATTTACGTGGTAGTCGGTTACCTCAAGGAACAGTTCCAGACACTGGAAGAGGAGTACCCGGGTCTGAAGCTGATCGACAATCCGTGGTACGATACCTGCAACAACATCGCATCGCTGTATGTGGCGCGGGAACATCTGGAAAATGCGTTTATTCTTGACGGTGACCAGATCATCTATCATCCGGAAATTCTGGCACCGGAGTTTGAGCGATCCGGTTACAACAGCGTGTGGACGGATGATGAGACCGACGAGTGGCTGCAGACCGTGGAAAACGGCATTGTGACAGGCTGCAGCAGAACCGGCGGAAAGGGCGGCTGGCAGCTCTACAGCATTTCCCGATGGACAGCAGAAGATGGAAAGCGGTTAAAAGGCCATCTGGAGCAGGAGTTTGAAGTAAAGAAAAACCGTCAGATTTACTGGGACGATGTGGCAATGTTCTGCTACCCGAAAGAGTATCAGCTTGGCATCCGGCCAATGAAGGCAGAGGATATCATAGAAGTAGACAATTTCAGCGAGCTTGTTGCACTCGATGCATCGTATGCGGATTACGCAGAAAGGGAAGAAAATGAACAGTAAGAACCAACAGAAGAAAAAAGAAATCGACTGGATGATTACGCTGGTGCCTCTGGCGCTGATCGTTGCTCTATGTATCGTATTTTTCTTTGCACCGGAGCAGTCGAATCAGGTACTTGGCCAGATTCGATTTCTGTTTGGAGACACCTTTGGAACGTATTACCTGGTCATCGGACTTGGCATTTTCTTTCTGTCTCTGTTTCTGGCAGGCTCCAAATACGGAAATATTGTGCTTGGAAAGCCGGATGAGAAGCCAAAATATTCCTTTTTTGCATGGGGATGCATGATGTTTACCTGTGGTCTGGCAGCAGATATTCTGTTTTATTCGTTCTCTGAGTGGATTTTGTACGCAACAGATCCTCACATCGCAGAACTTGGCAGCATTCAGGACTGGGCAGGCGTATTTCCACTGTTTCACTGGAGCTTTATCCCGTGGGGATTCTATCTGGTACTGGCTGTTGCGTTTGGCTTTATGCTTCATGTAAGAAAACGAAACCGTCAGAAATACAGCGAGGCGTGCCGTCCGATTCTGGGAAAACAGACAGATGGAATTGGCGGCCGTCTGATTGACCTTCTGGCTGTCTTTGCATTGCTGGCCGGAACTGCTACCACTTTTAGTGTGGCAACTCCTCTGATGGCGGAAATCATCGGCGAGCTGTTCCATATGGAAGTCAGCAGAACTGTGATTAATATTATCATTCTTCTGATCACCTGCTGTGTTTATACCTATTCTCTTCTGCATGGATTCAAAGGAATCAGCATTCTGGCCAAGGTGTGCATTTATCTGTTTTTCGGACTCCTTGCCTTCGTCCTGCTGTTTGGGGGAGAGACGCGGTATATTATTGAAACTGGATTTTCTTCTCTTGGAAAAATGATTCAGAACTTTATCGGCTTATCAACGTATACGGACCCGATGCGTACGACAAACTTCCCACAGAACTGGACCATTTATTACTGGGCATACTGGATGGTATGGTGTGTGGCAGCACCGTTCTTCATTGGCAGCATTTCCCGCGGAAGAACCGTGCGCCAGACGATTCTCGGCGGATACGGTTTTGGTGTGGGTTCCACGCTTGTCAGCTTTATTATTCTTGGAAATTATTCGATGGGAAAGCAGATTTCAGGTGCAATTGATTTCATTTCGCAGTATAATGAAAGTGGAGATTTATATCATCTGATCGTGTCGATGATCAAAACCATGCCGTGTGCACCGCTGATTATGGTTGTTGTATTAGTTACGATGGTTGCATTTTATGCGACATCGTTCGACTCGATCGCATTGACGGCATCGTGCTACAGCTACCGGAAACTGGAAGACGGCGAAGAGCCGGCAAAAGGAATTCAGCTGATGTGGTGTATCCTGCTGATCCTGCTTCCGATTGCACTTCTTTTTGCAGAGAGTTCCATGAACAGTCTGCAGTCTGTCAGTATCGTAGCGGCATTTCCGATCGGCATTGTGATCGTGATGATTGCGGTCAGCTTCTTAAAAGATGCAAAACTGTATTTAGAAGAATTGCAGGGAGGAAAAGCGCATGGAGAGGAGAAAAAAGAGAATCGTTAAACTGACAGCATTTTTGTTTCTGCTTGCGGCATCCATTTTTGTGATGCCGCAAAAGGCGTTTGCGGACGAAAATGAGGATGTTACATTGCCGACGGGCGAGATTAAACCCATGGAACCACAGCAGGATGAGTCCGGGATTGATACATACGGGGCCGATGAAGGCGATGAGTTCAGCGGAACGGAGTATGAATTGTATACGGTTCTGGAGAATCGTGTGAAAGAAGCGATGCTGGCTGGAAATGAATGGGTATCCATTAAAGATTTAAAAATAAGAAGGGATACCTATGACATTTGGGAATCGAAACACATAAAGCAGTGAGAATCCCCCATGGTTGAATGGAAGCGTTCAACCATGGGGGCTTTTAATGGATGTTCCTCTTGCAGTCCCCCCCATTTTGTGTTAACATAAAACACGCAAATAACCAACAGCAAGGAGTTCTATTTTACATGAACATTACTTCAAAATACCGTTCTCTCTCCGTCCAGGCGAAGGCGGCGCTTTGGTTTACGATCTGCAGTTTCTTACAGAAGGGCATTTCGTTCATCACAGTTCCGATTTTCACGCGTCTGATGAGCACCGAGGAGTACGGAACCTATACGGTTTATCTGTCTTGGCTGCAGATTTTGACGATTATGACATCGCTGTATTTATTTAATGGTGTTTATGACAATGCGATGGCAAAGTACGAGAAGCAGCGGGATGAATATACATCTGCAATGCAGGGACTGACGCTTGTGATTACGGGTGCGGTTTTTGCATTGTATTGTTTTACATCGGGTTTCTGGGAGAAGATTTTAAATCTGCCGAAATCCATGATTTTGCTGATGTTTTTGGAAGCGCTGCTGAGTCCGGCGCTTTCTTACTGGTCGGGGCGGCAGCGGTTTGAGTATCGGTACCGGATTCTGGTCTGTGTGACGATTCTGCAGGCGCTGATGAACCCGATTGCAAGCCTGGTGCTGATCCGCATCAACGGCGGTACGGCCATGATGAGGATCCTGGGTATCGTCGGAGTGCAGATCTGTATCTGCGTGCCGATTATTGTGTTCCAGTTCTGCAAAGGAAAAGAGTTCTTTTCGAAGGAATACTGGGGCTACGCACTGCGGATCGGAATTCCGATTGTGCCGCATTATCTGTCCGGTATTATCCTGAATCAGGGCGATCGCATCATGATTGACAAGATGGTCGGAAAGACGGAAGTTGCGCTGTACGGGCTGGCGTACAGCATTGGTATGCTGGTGCAGCTTTTCATCAGCGGTATGAACAGTGCATTGACACCGTGGATGTACAGCAAGATCAAAAAGGGCGACATCCGTTCAATGCGGAAGGTGCTGCAGCTTCTTAGTGTTGTAGTGGTCGGTATAGCCGTGGCGCTGATGCTGATCAGCCCGGAGCTGGTGCTGATTTTCGGATCACCGAAGTACCGCGAGGCGGTGTACGTCATTCCGCCGGTGGCAGCGAGTGTGTTCTTTATCTTCATTTATAATATTCTCTCGATGCCGCAGTTTTATTATGAAAAAACACAGTTTCTGATGGCTGCATCCATGGCGGCGGCTGGAGCGAATGTGGTGCTGAACTTTATTTTTATCCGCCTGTTCGGTTACATCGCGGCCGGTTACACGACGCTGGCATGCTATATGCTGTATTCGGTCGGCCATTATATTGTGAGCAAACGGATTCTGGTGAACGAAGGAATCCAGGAAAATCTGATGAGTCCAGGATTTCTTGTGGCGTGCTCCGTTTTTCTGATTGGAGCAAGCATCATCTGCAATCTTATTTTCCCGTACAGAATCCTGCGTTACGCGATTCTGCTCGCAAGTGCAGGGCTGGTCTTCTGGAAGAAAGAACTTCTGCTGAAGACGATGGCGGATATTCGGAAAAAATAAAAAAGTGGGGGAGGATTTGAAACGAATGTTCAGAGACTCCCCGTTTTTGCGCGTTTTTTCTTGACAGTCACAGAAAAAACGATACAATGAAAGAATGAAGAAAAGTAAGGCATTTTAAATTAGAAAAGGAAAAATTACATGAGTACCAGTATTTCAATAAAAGAACTAAAAGAGCTCGATCCGTCAAGCTATCAGATCGTCGATATCCGCGATGCGGTAGAGATCTCCCACGGCGCGATTCCGGGAGCGCTTGTGATGAAGACAGAAGAAATCGAGACAAATGATGCGATTGACCGGAGCAAAAAG
Source organism: Blautia sp. TM10-2 (assembly GCF_003480845.1). Lineage (NCBI taxonomy): Bacteria > Bacillati > Bacillota > Clostridia > Lachnospirales > Lachnospiraceae > Blautia > Blautia sp. TM10-2. The sequence continues at coordinate 56,713 of NZ_QUJZ01000006.1, forward strand.
ACGATTATCTGCTGCAGCCGCGGCCGGTTCAGTGTCGCAGCGGCGGAAGAATTACAGGAAAAGGGCTGGGACGCTGTGAGCCTGGAGGGCGGTTACATCGCCTGGCTGATGGATGTGATGAGCGCGCCGGAGGAGCAGGACAAGGCGGCAGACGTGGAGAAGAGTCTCCGCAAAAAATTCAAAAAGTCGATCTGGTCCAAATTTACGAAAGCGATCAACACATACGAGCTGGTAAAACCGGGCGATAAAATTGCTGTCTGTATTTCCGGCGGAAAAGATTCGATGTTGATGGCGAAATGCTTTCAGGAGTTAAAGCTTCACAATAAATTTGATTTCGAAGTAAAATTCGTTGTCATGGACCCGGGATACAGCCCGGAGAACCGCAAGGTGATCGAGGATAACGCAAAGAGCCTCCATATTCCGATCACAATTTTCGAGACCGATATTTTCGATTCGGTTTACCATGTCGAAAATTCGCCGTGTTACCTCTGCGCGAGAATGCGCCGCGGCCATCTGTATCATTTTGCACAGCAGCTCGGCTGCAACAAGATTGCACTCGGCCATCATTACGATGATGTCATCGAGACGATCCTCATGGGAATGCTCTACGGTGCGCAGGTGCAGACGATGATGCCGAAGCTTCACAGCATCCACTTCGAGGGCATGGAGCTGATCCGCCCGCTGTATCTGGTGCGCGAGGATGATATCAAGGCGTGGAGAGATTATAACGGTCTGCATTTCATCCAGTGTGCCTGCAAGTTTACCGATACCTGCACGACCTGCAATAACGAGGAGAATCGTTCGAAACGCGTGGAGATCAAGGAACTGATCAAAAACCTGAAAAAGGTGAATCCGTTCGTGGAGAGCAATATTTTCCGCAGTGTCGAAAATGTCAACATTGACACCGTGGTCGGCTACAAGCAGCACGGCATCCGCCACAATTTCCTGGAAGGATACGACGACAATCCGGGTTATGTGCCGGAGGCAGAAAAAGCAGCGGCGGAAACGGAGCAGGAAAAAGAAGGAAAGTAATGCACAGAAAAATAGAAGAAACGCCGGAGCGGGAGAAAATGCTGATCCGGCTGAAAGAGCTCCGTCTGGAACGCGGTTACTCGATGACACAGGCAGCGCGGAAGATTTTCAGTCACCCGGACACCTACAACCGGTATGAAAAAGGCATCCGTGAGATTCCGTTGGACTGTCTGATTACGCTGGCAAAGCTGTATGACTGCAGTCTCGATTATCTCGCGGGTGTTTCCGATCAGCCGCGAAAATACGGAAGGTGATGTAAATGGCAATTCCTCTTTATCTGACAACGATTGAACAGGATATTTTTGATACATTCCGGTATCTGCCGCATGCGGTTGCAGTCGGTGTCGGCTTTGTGACGGTTGCGGCGGCGTGGAAAAATCAGCAGATCCAGAAGAAACGGAAACGGCTGGAGCAGTACCGTGCGCTGCACGGCGGGCAGCTTCTGGCGTGGTTTCTGGTAGCCGTCTATTTTGCCATGCTGATTTCGATTACACTGCTTTCGAGAGAACCGGGTTCGAGAACAGGTGTGGATTTGAAGCTATTTGAAACCTGGGGAAACCAGTGTCTGCCGGACCGGTATTTTGTGGAAAATATTCTGCTGTTTCTGCCGTTCGGTGTATTACTGCCGGCGGCGGTGCCGTTTCTTCGGAGATGGTGGTACTGTGTGTATGCGGCATTTGCCACGAGCATGATGTTGGAAACTGTGCAGCTTTTAACAGAGCGCGGCTTCTGCCAGTTAGATGATGTTGTGACGAATACGCTTGGAGCAGCCATCGGGTATCTGGTGTTTGCACTGGTGCGGAAGTGTTGGAGAGGGAAGATAGAAGAATAGAAGGAAAACAAGAAGGCTCTGCCCAAATGGACAGAGCTTTTTTCTTCCCTGTTTTTAGATGGAAGTGCAGGAGAGTTAATCCACCCGTTCGTTCCCCCAGAAAAACAATGCCACGGTTCCTGGCCCTGTGTGGCTGCCGATGGTGGTTCCGATGTTGTTGATCTCGACTTTTCCGTTCAGATTGGGAAAGCGTTCCTCGATAAGATCCGCAACGGCCCGCGCATCGTCGTAGCAGGCGGACTGGGAAATGTAGCATTTGCCGGAGTAGGAGAGGCCGCCCTCGGCGTTTTCTTCCATCTGGTCGACGATTTTTTTGATGACTTTTTTCTTCGTACGGATTTTAAACCGCGGAATCAGACGGCCTTCGTTGTCCATGTTGAGCAGCGGGCAGATACCGAGGAGGCCGCCGATTGCGCCGGAGGCTTTGGAGATGCGGCCGCCGCGCACGTAGAAGGTGAGGTCCGTGGAGAAGAACCAGTGATGGACTTTGAGGCGGTTTTTCATCGCAAAATCGTAAACCTCTTCCAGCGGTTTTCCTTCATCGCGCAGGTCGGCAAGGCGGTCCATCAGAAGACCATAGCCGGAGGAAGCGCCGAGGGAATCCACGATGAGGATTTTCCGTTCCGGGTAGCGCTCTTCAAGGTCGGCTTTGGCGATCATCGCAGAATTCAGGACACCGGAAATGCCGGAGGAGAGGCAGACGTGGAGAATGTCTTTGCCGTCCTGCAGGAATGTTTCAAAATAGGCTTCAAATTCATCGGCATTCACCTGGGATGTTTTTGTGGAAGCGCCGGCGGCCATGGCGGCATAAAACTGATCGAACGGCATGGACTTGCCGAGATCGTCCGCGTACTCGGTGTCATTTAATTTGTAATGGAAACAGATGTATGAGATTTCCCGTTTGGAGAAATGTTCTTCGGTAAGGTCTGCTGTAGAGCAGCAGCTGATGACATAGGAACTCATAAAATAATCCCTCCTTGTAAAAATGAAAGTAAGAACTCTGGTTTCTGTGCCTATTGTAGCATCCCGAATGGGAAAAGGCAACTGCGGAACGTGATTATATCCGTAATGAAAGGGGCGGTGAAATGGTGTCAAGCCTTGTATTTGCGGTACGGCCTGTGGTAAAATAGAACTATGAGAATACGAAAATACAAAGGAGGTTTTTGCATATGCAGAATTATTCAGGAGAAGAAGGGCTGCAGTATCATCTGCAGATCCGAAAAGGCGATGTGGGACGGTACGTGATTCTGCCGGGAGATCCCAAACGGTGTAAAAAAATTGCAGCTTACTTTGAGAACCCGGTGCTCGTCGCAGACAGCCGGGAATTTGTGACTTATACGGGTACTTTGGACGGTGTAAAGGTTTCCGTTACATCTACCGGCATCGGCGGTCCGTCGGCTTCCATCGCGATGGAAGAGCTGATCCAGTGCGGCGCCGATACGTTTATCCGCGTCGGAACATGCGGCGGTATGGCACTCGATGTAGAGGGCGGCGATATCGTGGTGGCAACGGGAGCGATCCGTGCGGAGGGAACGTCAAAGGAATACGCACCGATCGAGTTCCCGGCAGTCGCAGACCTTACCGTGACGAATGCGCTGGTGCAGGCGGCAAAGAATCTTGGGAAAAAATGGCATGCGGGCGTGGTACAGTGCAAGGATTCCTTCTACGGCCAGCACGACCCGGAGCAGATGCCGGTCGGCGATGAGCTGCTGAAAAAATGGGATGCATGGATGAAGCTTGGATGCAAAGCGTCAGAGATGGAATCGGCGGCACTCTTTATCGTGGCAAGTGCCCGCGGCGTCCGTGCCGGATCGGATTTTCTTGTGATGGGAAATCAGGAGAGAGTGAAACGCGGCATGGAGAACCACATTACGCACGATACGGAAGGTGCGATTCAGGTAGCCATCGAGGCACTGCGGATTCTGATCCGGGAAGATCAGAAATAAGAAAGAAAAAATAAGGGGATACTGGAAAGGGGATGCTGGATATGAAACAGGAAATCAGTACAGAAATAAAACAGGAGCTGGTAAAACAGGCTCTGGCAGCGCGGAAATTTGCGTATGTGCCGTATTCGAAATTCCGCGTAGGCGCGGCGGTTCTGGCAAAGAATGGAGCGATTTATACCGGTTGCAACATTGAAAATGCGGCGTATACACCGACAAACTGCGCGGAGCGCACCGCGGTCTTCAAAGCCGTATCCGAGGGCATAACGGAATTTGACGCGATCGCCGTCTGCGGCGGCCCGGGAGAGGCAGAGCCGGAGGATTTCTGCACACCGTGCGGTGTCTGCCGTCAGGTGCTGCGGGAATTCGTTGATCCGAACGAATTTCTCGTCCTTCTCTGCAAGGGCGACGGTTCCTGGAAAGAAATGACACTCGAGGAGCTGCTGCCAATGGGATTCGGAAAAGAAAATTTATAAACAGAAGCCGGAAAAGAAAAAATCCAGGGCAGGTACGGAAAGTACCGTATGCCCTGGATTTTTATGTCCAAGATATAAAAATTATTTACTGAAATTTCGGCTCACAGGTCAGATCGCATCCCAGACGCTGGAACATTTTGCGGTCCACATCGGAGAGCATAACGCTGGAGTGCACCTGGCAGCCCTTTAACTGCGGCAGGCAGGAGAGTGCTTTCTGTGCATCCTCGCTCTGTGCAGCAGTAGCAGACAGCGCAATCAGAACCTCGTCGGTATGAAGACGCGGGTTCTTGCTTCCGAGGTATTTGGTTTTCAGGGTCTGGATCGGAGCGATGGATTCCGGTGAGAGAACATGTACGTCATGGTCGATGCCGGAGAGCTCTTTTAATGCATTCAGCAGAAGCGCCGCGCTCGATCCGAGCAGATCGCCGGTCTTTCCGGTGATGACGCGTCCGTCCGGAAGTTCCATGGCAGCGGCCGGTGCGCCGGTCGCCTCGGCACGAACAAGAGCCGGGGAAACGGTGGTACGGTCTGCGGCAACGATGTTTTCCTGTTTCATCAGAAGCTCGATTTTGTAAGCCTCAGTCTCGGAGCGGGAGCCGTCTGCGATACCGTCCACAGCAGTGTAGTAGCGGCGGATGATCTCCTGACGGGAAGCCTCGCGGCATGCCTCATCATCGATGATGCAGTTTCCGGCCATGTTGACACCCATGTCTGTCGGGGATTTGTACGGGCTCTCGCCGAAAATCTGCTGGAAGATCGCGCGCAGAACCGGGAAAATCTCAACATCACGGTTGTAGTTGACGGTTGTCACGCCGTATGCCTCGAGGTGGAACGGGTCGATCATGTTGACATCGTTCAGATCGGCGGTAGCAGCCTCGTAAGCCAGGTTGACCGGGTGTTTCAGCGGCAGATTCCAGATCGGGAAGGTCTCGTATTTTGCATAACCGGCATGGACACCGCGTTTGTGCTCATGGTAGAGCTGGGAAAGGCAGGTTGCCATCTTTCCGCTTCCCGGTCCCGGTGCGGTAACGACAACGAGCGGACGGGTTGTCTCGATGTACTCGTTCTTTCCGTATCCCTCATCGCTCACGATCAGCGGCACATTATGCGGGTAGCCCGGAATCGTGTAGTGAATGTAAACCGGGATGCCGAGCTTCTGCAGTCTCTTCTTGAAAGCGTCTGCACTGTGCTGTCCGGAATACTGCGTGATGACAACACTGCCGACATAGAGGCCGCGTCCGCGGAACTCATCAATCAGACGGAGCACGTCGCTGTCATAGGTGATGCCGAGGTCGCCGCGGATTTTGTTTTTCTCAATATCGGCTGCGGAAATCGCCATTACGATCTCAGCCTGGTCGGAGAGCTGCATCAGCATGCGCAGTTTGGCATCCGGTGCAAAGCCCGGAAGAACGCGGGATGCGTGGAAATCGTCGAACAGCTTTCCGCCGAATTCCAGATACAGCTTGTTGTCAAACTGGTTGATGCGGTCGCGGATATGCTCAGACTGCATTTTCAGGTACTTCTCATTGTCAAATCCAATCTTCATGGTATTTTTCTCCCTTTTTATCCATGGTGTCTGTTAAAAACAACTGTTTTCATTTTACTATACGGAAAAGTCCTGTGCAAGAAAAAATTATCGTGGGAACTTTAGAAAATTAAGGAAAAAAAGAGCTGAAAATAAAAAAATCTCCTAAAAAGGAGAGAGGCCGGGACTTGTTAGGGCCCCGGCGGTATGAAAAAGAAATCTATCTATTAGAAAGGTTGGCATTGGAGACATGCTTCCAAGGGTGCTTTGCTGTCTCCTGGTTAAAATTTATAGAAAAACGATGGAGGTTTGTGTTTGTTTCCTTCGTTGTTGATGAGATTAGTATACGGAAAAATTGTGACCAGAATGTGTACATGAGATAAAGCTTTTCTGAAGAGAAGATGAAAACAAAACAAAGAAAATCTGACGGAATCGTAAACAGAGGAAAGTTTTGGCGGAAAAAGGGGTCATGCAGAGGGGCAGCGGTGCATAGAATGCAGGGGAAGAAGGAAAAAGCAGCGATTCCGTGACGCGGAGCAGAGACGGGAAAACGCCGCAGGTCTCAAAACGGTGCGGAGCTGCTGGAACGGAGAAAGCTTGCAGAACGTAATCCTGGATATGGTCAACCGTTTTGGATATGTCGGCGTCCTGATTCTGATTGCCGTGGAAAATGTCTTTCCGCCGATTCCCTCCGAGGTGATTCTGACGTTCGGCGGTTTTATGACGACATGCACCCGTCTGCATCCGGCGGGCGTTGTGCTGTCATCCACGGCAGGATCGCTTCTCGGGGCGCTGGTTCTCTATGGAGCGGGAACGCTTGTCAGCCCGGAGAGCCTTAGTGAACTGCTCGACAGCCGCCCGATGAAGTTTCTCGGATTTCACGCGGAGGATGCCTGGAAAACGATTACATGGTTTCAGAAGAAAGGCCAGCGGGCCGTTCTGTTCGGCCGGTGCATTCCAATCATCCGAAGCCTCATTTCCGTCCCCGCCGGGATGGCACGGATGGAGATGCCGAAATTTCTGCTGTTTACAATCATCGGAAGCACGGTGTGGAACATTCTTCTCGTCGGAACCGGTGCTGCGGTCGGTGTGGCGTGGGAGCAGGCGGCGGGATATGTGAAGATGTATGCAGATATCGTTTTTCTCGTGCTGGCAGCCGGAGCGGTATGCTTTCCGGCGGTGCATTTATATAGGAAGAAACACAAATGAAAAAACGTAAGTTGCATGAAATGAGGGACAAAATGCAAAAAATATACTTGCAATTCGACAGGAAGTGTGCTAATATACACATCAACAAGTAAAAGGGAGTAGCGAAACGCCGCGGGAAACAAAAACGCATCCCGGGTGGGTTTGAAATCGTCAGCCGATGTCGAGAGACGTCCGTATCAAATGAGAACGCAAGACTTTTATTGTGGCAGTCGTCATGATAGGAGTCTTTTTTTATGCTCCTGAATACCAAAGATAACATGAACTGCCGGAGCAATCCAAACCGTTGCCAGCGGAACAAAAGTGGCGGAAAGAGGAATGTATGAGCAGCGAGAGAGTGAAAAAAGAATTATACGAAACAGCAATGACCGGAGAAAAGGCACTGACCAGTCTGATGTATGTACAGATGACACTGTACGCAGCCAAAAGCCAGAGAGCGTACGCAAAGGTACGCGGCGAGGGCAGAGCGATGATGCGCCACACAGGGATCCACATGAATCAGTATTTAAGGGCTGCAGGGAATGACCTGGAAAGCTTTCGGATCCGCTTAAAGGAAACGCACCTGCCGGATGAACTTCAGCCGAAGGCGGGAGCGTTTCTGGTTCAGACGGTACATACTTTTGATACGACAGAGAAAAATCAGATGTACCGCCAGGAACTGCTGGGACTGGAAGCGAAAGTAAAAGAAATAGCAGAACAGATTGAAGGACTGCTGAAAGGCATGCGGGAACTTGGAGCATAAAGAGGAGAGAACAGGAATCGGAACAGCAAAACGGTTCCTGTTCTTTTTTTTCGGTCATAGGATAGAAAAACGGATTTGCAAATTATGAGAAATCCGTCCTTTTCTGACACTTTTCCGCCAACCGCCGGCTGGCAGGTGGACTTTTTTCCGGCAAAATGTTAGAATAAACCTATTCAGAGTCTGGTAAGGATAAAGGAGAAAAACGTTTTGGCAGAAGAAATTGCAGTGAAAGTGATTGCCCGGATCCACACGGATTTCCCGGAAAAGTTCGGGATTCCGCGGCAGAGCGGGCTGATTGAAGAATTAAAGAGTACGATCGTCTTTGAACCGGAGTTCCGCGATGCGAATGCGCTGCGCGGCATCGAGGAATATTCCCATCTCTGGCTGATCTGGGAGTTTTCCGAGGCTGTGCGCGACACCTGGTCACCGATGGTGCGGCCGCCGCGGCTTGGCGGAAACAAGCGGGTCGGTGTATTTGCAACGCGCTCTCCGTTCCGGCCCAATCCGATCGGGCTTTCTTCGGTAAAGCTGGAGCGTGTGGAGCAGCATCCGGCACTCGGGCCGGTGCTTCATCTGTCGGGGGCAGATCTGATGGACGGTACGCCGATTCTGGACATCAAACCGTATCTGCCGCATGTGGACAGCCATGCGGAGGCATTTGGCAGCTTTACGGAAAAGACGAAGGAATACTTTATTCCCGTTGAAATTCCGGATGAGCTGCTGGAAAAAATTCCGGCGGACCGCCGGGAGGCACTGAAAAAAGTGCTGGAGCAGGACCCGCGCCCATCGTATCAGAACAGTGAAGAGCGCGTTTACGGACTTTCCTTTGCGGGAATGGAAATCAAATTCCAGGTAAAGGACCAGGTGCTGCATGTCGTGGGGGCAGAGCGCGCCGGAACGTAAACCGGCAGGAAAAACAGGGGGATATACAAGAAAAATGGAGAAGGAGGAAACAAAAGTATGTTATATCCAAGTATGACACCGTCCCGGTTTGTCAGTGACCTTTCGGGCATCTGGGACTTTGCGACGAGCCAGAGTCTCCTGCGCGTGCAGGGCAACAAGAAGGGAATCTTCACCCGTGACCGCAAGCCGAAACTGGCGGCACATTATTTCCGGGAGAGATGGCATCAGATTCCGGATTTTGAGTATAAAAAATAAAGAACAGACAGGAAGAAAGTATGGAACGGAACGTAGATATAGACAAGATTTCAGATGGAAAACGATATGGAGCGAATGACATGGTAAAAGTGGGCTGCGACGACTGCCGCGGATGCTCCGCCTGCTGCCGCGGGATGGGCGACTCGATTGTGCTCGACCCGATGGATCTTTACCGGCTCGAGAGAAAACTCGGCAAAACGATGGAGGAGATTCTGACGGCGGGATATATTTCACTCCGCGTAGTGGACGGTGTGATTCTGCCGCATCTGAAAATGACGGAGCAGTCAGACCAGTGCAGTTTCTTAAATGATGAGGGCCGGTGTAGCATTCACGATGCGCGGCCGGGCTTCTGCCGGATGTTTCCGCTGGGACGGCTGTATGAGAACGGAACGTTTTCCTATTTTCTTCAGGTCAGCGAATGTCCGAAGGAGAATAAGACAAAAGTCAAAGTCCGCCGCTGGCTCGACACGCCGGAGCTCGGAAAGTATGAAGCGTTTACGAACGAATGGCATTATTATCTGAAAGAAAAACAGAACGAGGCGCGCCGGACAGAGGATGACGCGCTGCAGCAGCAGATCAGCATGGGAATTCTGAAGCTGTTTTATCTGCTTCCGTATGACACAAAGACCGATTTCTATGCGCAGTTTGCGGCGCGGATGGAAGCGGCAGGGAAAAACTGAAAAATAAACAGAAACAGGACAGCAGCCGTTGGTTCGAAAACAGAACCAGAGGCTGCTGTTCTTTGTATCGGTGGATCAAAGGCTGCAGGACATAGAAAATCAAAATCATATTATAAGCGGCGGGACAGTGTTCTGGCATAAGCGAGGAAGGCTTCGCGGGTTTCACGCTTCCGTCTGCGGCTGCAGAAGACGGTCTGTCCGTTTTTCAGCAGAACCTCGCCGGTTGCCTGCACGAGCGCAACGTGGGAGAAATTGATCAGCAGACCTTTTCCGTTGCGGAAAAAACGGCCGGTTGAGGCAAGACATACCGTCAGGCCGGCAAATGTGCACCGGGTTGAAAAGTCACCCTGAACGGTATGCAGAATCAGCCGGTGCTGACAGGCCTCCACATAGATGAGATCATCCAGCGGAAACCGGATTCGTTCTGAGGCGCCCTGTGTGATGATGACCGGAATTTCGAGAAGAACCGGATCGTTGGAATTCAATGGAAAAATCAACTCTGAATACAAAATTACCACCTTCTGAATTACTTACCGTTTGCGTCGATGTGCAGCCGTTCACGTCGAAGCGGTTGTCCGGCGCAGGAAAACATGATACTGTAACTATGAAATCATTACAGAAACGATCATACGATTACAAACTGTAGTTTAGCACATCCACAGGATTTCATTCAAGCCGAAAGGCCTCACTTCTGATAAAATCGTTCGACGAACAGTGACGCACCGCGACACCAGAACTCGAAAAAGATCAAAAAAGTAAACTCCATGTAGAAAAAACACAGAAAAGAAAGTGAAAATCGAAAGAAAAGGAGGCATAAGCAGATTGACGATGTGAGATAGATTTGGTATAATATTCCAAAAATAAATATTACATATAACATTACTATAAAAAGAAACACAAAGAGCAGATGGAGAAGATTATGAGGAAAGAAATGGAAGAAATCAGAGAAAAGGTACATACAACAGCAGATGCAGCATTATTCTTATGTTTTCAGGAGCTGAACGGAAGCCATTCCAAAGGTGTGATCCGCCTGCCGCTTCTGCATTACGATGTTCCGTTTGCGGGATACGGGGAAATGCTGCTTCGGATGAACCGGATTTATGATTTGCTCGGTATGCCGGATGCGGGAAGCTGTATGCGAAGCCTGCGGGAAGAAGAAAAAGACGAATGGGAATTTACGGAGGATATGAAAAACCGGCAGGAGACCACGCTTCCGGCCGGAACCGAGCGGATGGTCAGCATTCAGATTCAGTTCCGCCAGCACTGCAGTCTGCAGGGATTTCTGATCTGCGGAAAGCAGAAAGCCGGTTTCCGTTCGGCGCTGGAGCTTTTGTATCTGCTCGAAGACTGTCTGCGGGAGCAGGATGCCTGAAAACGGGAGAAGATGTCGAATAGAATGAGAGCGGGAGCTATGAAGGAAGAAAAAAAGATCAGAAAAAAAATTAAAATTGAGGATTTGCTGCCTAGGGATCCGGTCCGCGTCGATCTCGATGCGATTCTCGATTATGTCCAGGGGAAAGCAGTTCTTGTGACGGGAGGAGGAGGCTCCATCGGCAGCGAGATCTGCCGACAGTTAGCTGGCCACGGTGTCGGTCATCTGATCATTTTTGATATTTATGAAAACAATGCATACCAGATCCAGAAATCGCTGGAATGGGAGTTCCCGAGGCTTCACATGACGGTGCTGATCGGTTCGGTGCGGGATGAACGGCGGCTGCAGTCGATGTTTTCCCGTTACCGGCCGGATATCGTCTTTCACGCAGCGGCGCACAAGCATGTGCCCCTGATGGAGGACAGTCCGAACGAGGCGATCAAAAATAACGTGATCGGAACCTTAAAGACGGCGCGCACGGCAAGCCGGTATCACGTAAAAAAATTTATTCTGATTTCGACAGACAAGGCGGTCAATCCGACGAACATCATGGGAGCGAGCAAACGGCTCTGCGAGATGGTGATCCAGATGATTGGAAAACACAGCACCACGGAGTTTGCGGCGGTGCGCTTTGGAAATGTACTTGGCAGCAACGGCAGCGTCATTCCGCTGTTCCGCCGCCAGATTGAGCACGGCGGGCCGGTGACGGTGACGCATCCGGACATCATCCGTTATTTTATGACGATTCCGGAGGCGGTCAGTCTGGTGCTCGAGGCGGGCGCGTATGCGAAAAACGGCCAGATTTTTGTCCTGAACATGGGAGATCCTGTCCGAATTGCGGACCTTGCGAAAAACATGATCCGCCTTTCCGGGTATGAGCCGGGAGTGGAAATCGAGATCAAGTACATTGGCCTGCGGCCGGGCGAAAAGCTGTATGAGGAGCTGCTGATGAATGAGGAGGGGATGCAGACGACAGAAAACACCCGCATTTTTATCGGCCGGCAGATTGCTTTTGATGAGACGGTATTCCGAAAACAGATGAAAGAACTCGAGCGGGCGGCGGAAAACGAATGTCCGGACATCTGCGAGAGGGTAAAGAGAATGGTGCCGGAATATCAGTACGAAGGAGAAAAGAAGCATGACGGACCTTCATATACATATTCTGCCGGGGGTTGACGACGGTTCCCCGAATCTGTCCACATCCCTTGAGATGGCGGAAATTGCGGCAAAGAGCGGAGTGTGTATCCTTGCTGTGACACCGCATGCAAACCAGACGGGAATCGAGGGCGTGGAGGATGGGTATGTCAATTACGATTCGGAGCAGCTTTTGGAGCTGTTTTACCGTCTGGAACAGGAAATCCGGAAGGAACACATCCCGATCAGCCTGGTGCGCGGCATGGAAATTATGAGCATCGGGCCGCTTAACGAAAAAATCAAAGAGAGAAAGCTGATACCGCTTCATGAAAGCCGCTATTATCTGATCGAGGTGCCGTTTGACATGGCACCGGACGGGATCAGAAGGCGGCTGATGGAATTTCCGGCCATGGGAAAGATCCCGGTGCTGGCACATCCGGAGCGGTATTTCTGCGTGCAGGATTCGCCGGAGCTTCTGTATGAGTTCCGGGAAATGGGCGCAGTTCTGCAGATGAACAAAGGAAGTGTATTTGGAAGATTTGGAAAAGAAGCAGAGCGGACAGCACAGTATCTGCTGGAAAACCGTCTGGCAGGCTGTGCGGCAAGCGATGCCCACCGCGTCAATTACCGGACACCGAACATGAGACCGATCCGGGAATTTCTGTCGGAGTGGTACGGTGAATCGTATGCGGAGCTTCTGCTGAAGGTAAATCCGAGGAGAATTCTGGAGAACCGGCCGGTTCTGTATGAGCCGTCTCCGGAACGAAGGCGGAAAAGACGCTGGTTTGTCTGAAAAACGAAAGGAGACATCAAAAGGATATGCACAAAATGAGAGCGGCTGTTCTGATTTTATTTCTTGCCTCATCGCTCGCGTTTGGCGGGTGCCTGATGCGGCAGCGAACCGGAAAAGACGGGAAAGGGCCAGAGATTTCGATGGATAACAGTGAAATTTCGGTCAGTATCCACGCGGATGAGGCGGAGCTTCTGTCCGGCGTGACGGCGTACGATGCGAAGGACGGCGATGTGACGGATTCGCTTGCGGTAGAACATATTTCCAACTTTATCGAAAAAGGGCGGCGGAAAATCAGCATCGTTGCCTTTGATTCGGACAACAATGTCACCCACGCGGAACGGGAAATGGTCTATAACGACTATACATCGCCGGTCTTTTCCCTGGATGGGCCGCTCCGGTTCAGTGTGAATGCAGATGACCTGACGGAAGGACTTTCCGCAGAGGACTGTCTGGACGGAACGATTACGGACCGCATCCGGCTCTCGTATCAGGATGAGATCAGCAGCACGCCCGGGCTGTATCAGGTAACGTATTCTGCTGCCAACCGTGCCGGGGATGTGACGAGTCTTCCGGTGACGGTGGAACTCTACGATCCGGCCGAGGAGAGCGGAAAGCCGCAGATTACTTTAAGCGAGTATCTGATCCATCTGGAACTGCAGCAGGCGTTTGATCCGAAGGATTATCTGGAGCAGGTGAATGTGGATCAGATGATGTATGAAAAAGGAGAGGACGATGAACTTCACGCGGTTTCCGCGGAAGACAAGATCCTTGGGGAAGAAAAACTTTCCATAGAGAATCCGGTTGACACCGGAAAGGAAGGTGTCTATGAAGTAACGTATACTGTGACATCGGAGGAGGGACAGACAAGCTCCATCCGCCTGATTGTCTGCGTCAATGAATGAGGAGGTTCCAGATGGGAGAATACGACAGAACAGGAAACGGACAGAACGGCGAAGCAGACTGGGATCTTCGGAGCATTCTGTGTGATATGGCAAAAAACTGGTGGATCATCCTTCTGATTGCCTGTTCGGCGGCGATGATAACCTACACGGTGCTGACGGCAGTCCATCGGGATCAGTACACGGTGAAAACCACGTTTGCCGTGATGGGGCGCGGCGAGAATGCAAATGCAGCATCGAGCCTTTCTTCGACGTATGAGATGACGCAGAAATTTCAGGCGATTCTGGAAAACAATATTTTAAAGAAAAAAGTGATGGAGGAGCTGGGATGCTCATCCTTTCCGGCGGACATGAGCGCTTCAATTGTGCCGGAATCCAATTTAATGGAGCTTTCCGTGACAGCCGATTCGCCGGAAACAGCCTTTCGGGTACTGCGGTCGGTGCTGAAGAATTACACAACCATTTCAGATTATATTATTCCCAATGTAGTATTGGAGACACTGCAGCAGCCGCAGGTTTCCGACAATCCGTCGAATCGGATTCCGACGGAAAAGTACGCTGCAATGGCATTTCTGGCGGCAGCGCTTGGTACGGCGGCGCTGGTGGGCTTCTTTTCCTTTCTGCGGGATACCGTCAAAAATGAAACGGAATTTGGCCGCAAGATTGATGCGGATCTGCTGGGAACCGTGTACCATGAAAAAAAGAGGAAAAACAGCTCCATGCTGATCACGAATCCGGCGCGGAGCTTTCCCTATGTGGAATCCCTGAAGCGCATTGCTTCCCGTGTGCGCGGAAGACTCGACCGGAGAGGGGGAAAAGTGCTGCTGGTGACCAGTGTGGCGGAAAATGAAGGAAAGTCAACGCTTGCCGCCAATCTGGCGCTTGCCCTTTCAGAGGAACAGAACCGTGTCCTTCTGCTGGACTGTGATTTTCGTCAGCCGGCGCTGTATAAGATTTTTGAACTTCCGCAAAAGGCCGGAAAAGATTTCGGACAGGTAGCAGTCGGAAAGGAGTCGGCGTCCAGCGTTTTTGAAAAATACAAGGATACGAATGTTTACATGGGCATCTGCCGGGAACGGCTGGAGGAACCGTCGGAAGCAGTCGGCGGTGAAATTTTCCGGCGGATTCTGGATACGTGCCGGACAAACATGGATTATATTATTCTGGATACGCCGCCGATGGGCGCGGCCGCGGATGCGGAGGAGCTTGTGGAGCTGGCTGATGGTGCGGTTCTTGCCGTTCGGCAGGACGGCGTGCTGACACGGGACATCAACGATGCCATCGACGCGCTGAACCAGAAAGAAGAAAAGGTCATCGGCTGTGTGTTCGGCAATGTTTATCCGGGATTCGGCGAGCGGATCGGAGGCAGCTATGGTTACGGTTACGGATACGGCGCCTATAGCAGGGCAGAACGATGAGAGGGAGCAAAAGAGCATGAACAGAGAAACGTATGAAACCTATTCCGCAGCGGAACCAGAGAAAATAGATCTGATCGCCTTTTTGGCGGAGTATTTCCAGGCGTTCCAGAAATTTTTCTTTGGTGTGCTGGCACTTGTAATCCTTGCAGGAGGCGGCTCCTTTCTGACGGCAAAGCTGCGGTATCAGCCGGTTTATGAGGCATATACATCGTTCGTGGTCGGATCGAACCGTGCGGTCGGTTATTCTTATTACGATAATGTAACGGCAGAGCAGCTTGGAAAGACCTTTCCGTATCTTGTGACAAGCGGCGTACTGAAGGATGTTGTAGCGCGGGATCTTGGAATCGGGGCGGTGACATCAGAAATTCAGGCGAGCGTGATGGAAAATACCAATCTTTTTACTATCCGTGTGCGGGACGCGTCACCGGAGACGGCGTATCGGGTGATGAAATCCGTTATCACGAATTATCCGGAGGTGGCAGAGTATATCATTGGTGCGACGACACTGACGGTGGTGGATGAAAGCGGTGTTCCGGCAGTGCCGGTTAACAGCCAGGATGCGTTGCGGGCCGGCACGTATGGTGCAGCAGCAGGACTTGCAGCGGCCTTCCTGCTGCTGTTCCTCTATGTGAGAACAAGAAAAACCATCCATTGGGCGGATGATATTAAGAAGCTGACGAATGCGGCATTCCTTGGAAATCTGCCGCAGGCGAAGATCAAAAAAAGAAGCAGCGTAAAGGAACAGACCATTACCATCTGCAATCCAAAAGTGCCGGATGCCTTCAAAGAGGCGGTGCAGCTGATCCGGACAAGGATGGAGGACAGAATAATCGGAAAAAGTGACTGCCCGGTCCTTCTTGTGACGAGTGCCGTGCCGGGGGAGGGAAAGACGACGGTTGCCGTGAACCTGGCGGAGGCGTTCGCGAAGAAGAAATACCGCGTAGTACTGCTGGACGGAGATCTGCGGAATCCTTCGGTGATGAAGTGTATGGGACTGATCGGACGGAAAGAGCGTGGAATTGCTGCCGTGCTGAAGGGACAGATGGATTGGGAGGAGGCACTTACCGACTGCCGGGATCTGACGCTGAAAATCCTGCCGGGAGCGGGAAGCACGCAGAATCCTGCAGGGCTGCTGCGCTCGGTACGGATGAAGACCATGATCGAAAGCCTGAAAGAAGAGGCCGATCTTCTGATCATCGACACGCCGCCGTGCGGAGTGCTTTCGGATGCGGCACTGTTCGGCGGAATTGCCGACGGAGCAGTTCTCGTGGTACATCAGGGAACAACGAAAGACCGGGAAGTCCGGCGCGCGCTGGAATTTTTCGAGGATTCGCAGATTCCGGTCTGCGGCTATGTGCTGAACGGCGTGCAGGAGGGCACGACGGGCTACGGATACAGCAGCTATGGCAGCTACGGGTATGGAAAATATGGTTACGGTTACGGAAAGTACGGCTATGGGAAAGAGAAGGAACGCCGGAACAGTGACCGGACAGCAAGGGAGCAGGGAGGAAAAGCATGAGGGAGAAGAAAAAAGGAGTTTATCAAAAGTATCTGAAAAATCTGTTGGACCGTCTGCTGGCGCTTGTGGGAACGGCAGCATTATCGTGGCTGCTGCTGGGAGTCGGCATTGCAGTCCGCCTGGATTCTCCGGGACCGGTGCTGTTCCGGCAGAAGCGGGTGGGCCGGAACGGGCAGTATTTTTACATATACAAGTTCCGCACGATGCGTATCGACACGCCGCATGATATGCCGACACATCTGCTGAACCATCCCGATTTCTTTATCACAAGAGTCGGACGCTTTCTCAGGAAAACATCCCTCGATGAGCTGCCGCAGCTCTTCAATATTTTAAAAGGCGACATGGCGCTCGTCGGTCCGCGTCCGGCGCTCTGGAATCAGGAGAATCTGATCTCTGAGCGGGAGCGGTACGGCGCAAACAGCGTCCGTCCGGGCCTCACCGGCTGGGCACAGATCCATGGGCGGGATGAACTTCCGATCCGGGAGAAAGCGGAACTGGACGGATATTATGTGCATCACATTGCATTAGGAATGGATCTCGAATGCCTCTGTAAGACAGCCGGCGCGGTACTGCGGCAGGATGGAATTCATGAGGGAATGATGGAAAACAGATGGCAGTAAATGGGGAAGAGAGAAGAAAAAAGTAAAAGCAGAGTGGAGGCTGTCGAAAACGAAAGAAAATTACTGGAAAATAATGAAAAAAGTAATTGCATATTAATGGGAAGATGATATAATTTGCAAAAGAAATAATGAAATAAGTAATTAAATGATGCGGGATATTACATGAAACGGGAAAGAGCAATGAAAAAACGACTTCTGATTGTAACAAACCATTCGTATATGTTCTGGCAGTTTCGAAGAGAACTGGCGGAAGCATTGCAGAAAGAGTATGAAGTGATTCTGGCGATGCCATTTGTCGGGCATGAAGAAGATTTCCAGAACATGGGAATCCAGTGCATTCCAATATCCATGAACCGCCGTGGGGTGAATCCATTTACGGAAGCAAAGCTGCTATGGGATTATGAGCGTCTGCTGAAAAAAGTGAAACCAGATCTTATACTCACCTATTCCATAAAACCGAATATCTACATAGGCCTGCTCAGCGGCCAAAAGCAAATTCCGTATTATGCCAATGTACAGAGGTTGGGAACAGCATTTCAAAAACCAGTCTTAACTGGGCTTGTTACAATTTTATATCGAAAAGCGTTCCAAAAAGTGAAATACGTCTTTTTTGAAAACAAAGAAAATGCCAGTGAATTTTGTAAAAGAAAAATCATATCCGCCGATCGCCAGATCGTCCTGGCCGGGGCAGGAATTAATCTGGAAAGATACAAAATGCAGCCTTATCCGAAGCACACACGAATCCATTTCCTGTATCTTGGACGAATTATGAAAGAAAAAGGAATCGACGAACTGTTTTATGCTGTCCGGCATCTGAAAAAAGAAAACGAAAACTTTGTCCTTGATCTGGTTGGTTTTTTTGAAGATGAATACAAAGAGCAGGTAAAAGAACTGGAAAAACACAGCATCGCCCATTTCTACGGCTTTCAGTCGGATCCACGTCCGTTTTACATAGAAGCAGACTGCGTAGTGCTCCCCAGTTACCATGAGGGAATGAGTAATGTCCTTTTAGAAGCCGCCGCCACAGGCCGCCCAGTCGTCACAAGCAATATTCCGGGGTGCAGGGAGAGCGTAGAAAATGGGAAAAGCGGTCTGCTGGTTGAGGTAAAAAATAAAGAGATGCTGTATGACGCAATGAAAGAGATGCTGCATTGCAGCAGAGAAGAACGAGAGCAGATGGGACAGGCGGGGAGAGAGAAGATGGAGAGAGAGTTTCGGAAAGAAGTTGTGGTGGAGAAAACAGTGCAGAGTCTGCGAGGGGATGAAAAAAGAGACTTTTAGTAAAACAAAAGGAGAGATGTGAAAGATGTCCATAACGAACTATTGGTTTCAATTAATTTGGATTTTGACAGCAGGGATAATTCTGACAAGATTTCTGCCGAAAAAGCAGGAGATCGTTATGGGAAGGATCGAAGAAAGATGGCAGATGGCACCGGCGGTGCTGCTGGTGATTCCGTACATAATAGCAGCAGCATTACGATCTGATAATTTTGGAGACACCTATGCATACCGGAGAGTTTTCAGCGAAGCACCGAATAGGCTAGCTGAGCTCCCATTCTATCTTCAGGGAATAAAAAAAGATAAAGGTTTTTCCGTTTTCATGGTGGTTTTAAAAAGCTTTATTGGAAATTCATCTGTTTGTTTTTTTCTGATCATAGCTGCAATACAAATGTTATGCATGGCATTTATCTACCGGAAATATAGTGAAAACTATTGGATGAGTATATTTATTTTTGTTGCAGGAACGGATTACATGTCCTGGTGTCAGAATGGTATTCGCCAGTTTTTGGCAATTGCAATTATTATGGCGGGATTTCCATTGCTTCTGAAAAGAAAATATGTATCACTGACAGTAATTATCCTGTTAGGGGCAACGTTCCATGCGTCAGCGCTTCTTATGGTACCGATTATCTTTATTGTGCAGGGGAAAGCATGGAATAAAAAGAGTGTGCTGTGTATTTTAGGATGCATTTTAATACTGATATTTGTAAACAGGTTTACAGATGGGATGAACGATGCGCTGTCAAATACACAGTATTCTAATATGGTAACGGACTGGAAAGAGTGGGAGGATAATGGAACCAATCCAATCAGAGTATTCGTCTATTCTATTCCTATGATTTTTTCTGTGGTTGGACGCAGGCAGATCAAAGAAGCGGATAACCCGGTAGTTAACATTATGACAAACTTCTCAATCCTAACAAGTGGAATTGCAGTTGTATCGATGAAAACTTCCGGTATATTCATAGGACGGCTGATTTCTTATGGATCTGTGTATTCTGCGTCCATTTTGCTTCCCTGGGAAATGGAAAATATTTTTACAGAGAATTCGGCGAAAATTATAAAAAGTGCTGCTGTTTTGGGATATATTGGATTCTTTTATTATCAGATGCATTTTATATGGGGGCTTATATGAAAAATCCAGAGATCAGTGTAATTATGGGAATGTATAACTGTGCGGATACGCTGTCAGAAGCAATTGAATCGATTTTAAACCAGACAATGAAAGAATGGGAGTTGATTATGTGCGATGATGGATCATCCGATGCAACGTACGAAGTGGCAGAGCTTTATAGGAAAAGATATCCGGAAAAAATGATCTTACTGAGAAACAGAGAAAACAGGGGACTTAATTATACCTTGAACCGATGTCTGAAAGCGGCCAAAGGAAAGTACATTGCAAGAATGGATGGGGATGATATCTGTCTGCCGGAACGATTTGCGGCTGAATATGAAACATTGGAAACAGAGAAAACAATTTCAATCGTAAGCACAGATATGGGATATTTTGATCAAACAGGAATATGGGGAAAGATAAGTCATCCGGAATATCCAAAGAAAAAGGATTTTCTGTATGGATCTCCGTTTTGCCATGCACCATGTATGGTAAGAAAAGAAGCATACGATGCAGTGGATGGATACACAGAGAAAAAAAGTATTTTACGGGTAGAAGATTATCATTTATGGATAAAAATGTATGAGGCGGGATACAGAGGTAAAAATATTCCAAAACAGCTTTATCTCATGCGGGATGACAGAGCAGCATATAAGAGAAGAAAGCTTCGATACAGAATAAATGAGGCCTACGTAAAAGGAATAGCGGTCCGAAAACTGGGGCTGCCGATAAGCGGATACCTATATACGATGCGGCCAATTCTTGTGGGAATTTTGCCAGAGAAAGTCTATGACTATTTTCATAAAAGAAAATTAGAAAGCAATGCAGGAATGATAGCCAGTGAATAAAAGATGTGATAGAAAGGGATGGATACATGATACCGAAGAAAATACATTATTGTTGGTTTGGGAAAGGGAAGAAATCCCGATTGGCTTTAAAGTGCATAGAAAGCTGGCATCAGTATTGCCCGGACTATGAAATGATCGAATGGAATGAAGAAAATTTTGACATAGACATGAATGGATATACACGAATGTGCTATGCGGAAAAAAAATATGCATATTTAAGCGATTATGTCAGACTTTGGGCGGTGGAAAAGTATGGAGGGATCTATTTGGATACAGACGTGGAAGTGATTCGGCCACTGGAAAAGCTATTGCAGGAAGATGCATATTTCGGATTTGAAAATAAGCGGTATGTAAATACGGGACTGGGATTTGGATCCGCTGCGCATGGAGCAGTGCTTCGGGCGATGCTGAAGGAATATGATGTGCTGCTGGATGGAAAGAATGGAGTAAGAATGTGTCCGGAACTGAATACAAAAGCATTGACCGCATTAGGCTTAAAACAGAATGGGCAGAAACAAAAAATATGGGAAGCGGCAGTGTATCCGGTGAATGTTTTGAATCCATATGACAGTGCAACGGGAAAGCTGGAAAAAACAGCAGATACGGTTTCTATTCACTGGTATGCGGCATCCTGGATGAACACAGCACAAAAATTACGAGGGAAGATAACAAGACCGATTCATAGGATTTGGGGAGTAGATGTATTTAAGAGGTTTCGAATATGAAGAGAACAATGTTAATTGTATCACATGCATTGGAATTGGGTGGTGCGGAAAGAAGTCTGATAGGATTTTTAGAAGCACTGGATGAAAGCAAATGGGAAATAGATCTTTTTTTGCTTCGTCAGGAAGGAGAATTAATGGATGCGATTCCGGATAAAGTCCATCTGCTTCCGCAAAAAGCTGCGTATACAGTTTTGGCGCACCCAATGAAGGCAACTTTAAAAGAGGGACATGTTTTATTAACAATGGCAAGGCTATATGGAAAAACAGCGGCGGTGATTTATGATCATAAGCATAATTACCGAGACAGTGATGTGAACTTAGAATATAGCTATAAATATACCAGCCCTTTTATGCCGCGAATACAACCCCAAAAGGAGTATGATCTGGCGGTAAGTTTTCTGACACCACATTATATTGTAACGAAGAAAGTAAATGCCAAGAAAAAGATCGCATGGATCCATACGGACTATTCCCAGGTGCAGATTGATATTTTATCCGAAACAAAAATGTGGAAGGCATATGATTATATCGCATCTATCTCAGAGGCAGTTACAAAAGAATTTTTGAAGAAATTTCCTACATTAAAAAATAGAATTATATTGATAAAAAATATTTTGCCGGAACAGCTCATCAAAAGACAGGCAGAAAGTTTTTCGGTGGAAAAAGAAATGAATGCATCGGGGATAAAAATATTGTCAATTGGCAGGTTCTGCTATGCTAAAAATTTTGATAATGTGCCGGATATCTGTCGGCAAATCAGGCAGAATGGATTGGAAGTAACCTGGTATTTAATTGGTTTTGGAAAAAATGAAAAGCAAATCCGTAAAAGAATATGTGAGACAGGAATGAAACAATATGTAAAAATTCTGGGGAAAAAAGAGAATCCATATCCATATATCAGGGCGTGTGATGTTTATGTGCAGCCATCAAGATATGAGGGGAATTGTGTAGCTGTAAGGGAAGCTCAAATGCTTGGAAAACCGGTGATTATTACGGGATATCCAACAGCAGAAAGTCAGCTGAGAAACGGAATAGATGGAATCATAGTGCCGCTGGAAAACAGAGCGTGTGGAGAAAAAATCAGTGAAATATTACGGGAACCGAAGCGGCTTGAAAAGCTGGTGCAGGAGTGCAGGAAAAAGGATTATTCTAACAGGCAGGAAATCAACAAAATAGAGTGTATTTGCAGAGGATAGAAATGAGAATACGAATTATCACTTGCTATGATGTATATAATGCAGGCGCAAGCTTACAGGCATATGCATTAATGCAATATTTGAAAGACTGCGGTCATGAGGTGAAAATTATTGACTATAAGCCGGACTACCTAAGCAGGCATTATAGTCTGAAAGCGGTAAATAATCCAGAATATGACAGGGCAGGAATTCGAGAGATTTATTTGCTGGTGAAGATGCCAGGAAGAATAAAAAAATTATTCAGTAAAAGAAAATATAGATTTGATGCTTTCCGGAAAAATGCGTTAGAACTGACAGATACAACATATAGAACGTGTGAAGAACTAAAAAATATAGAAGAAGCAGACCTGTATCTGGCAGGGAGCGATCAGATATGGAATCCAATCTTTCCAAATGGAAAAGATCCTGCATTCTTTCTGCAATTTACGGAAAAGGGAAGAAGGGCATCGTATGCGGCGAGTTTTGCAGTTGATGCGTTAAAAGAAGAAGACCGACAGCGTATGAAGGAATGGCTTAAATCCTTTGATGCTGTTTCGGTCAGAGAGCAGACAGGAGCTGCATTGGTGAAGCAAATGGGACTTCAGTCTCAAAGAAATTGTGATCCCGTTTTTTTGCTGAAACAGTGTCAGTGGAAAAAAATATTGCCGGAAACAGAGACGAATAAAAAGTATGTGCTGCTTTATGATTTTGATAAAAACTGCGTGGCAGAGGAAATTGCGGAAAAAATTTCTAAAAAAACAAAAACAGAGATCTGGTCGGTTTTTAAAACAGAAATCTGTGACAAAGTATGTGCAGATATTGGGCCGTTGGAATTTGTAAATTTAATTTTAAATGCGGAAGCTGTAGTTTCTAATTCATTTCATGCAACAGTGTTTGCAATAATTTTCCATAAAGAATTTTTTGTGATCGAAAGAAAAGAACGTATCAATACGCGGGTGAATGATTTATTGAAAGTATTTGGAGTGGAGGACAGGAAGATGGATCATGTGAAAAAACTGCAGACAGCAAAAAAGATAAACTGGCAAAGGATCGAGTTCATCCTGCAGAAAGAGAGGAAAGAAGCAGAAGAATATTTAGCGAAAATAACAGGAGAAAAGAAAAATGAATAGGCCGATAATATCTGTTGTTATCCCCGTTTATAACGTCGAAGCCTACATAGAACGTTGTGTAAACAGCGTGCGGAATCAAACGGTAGAAAATATAGAAATCATATTGATTGATGATGGATCACCGGATCAGAGTCCGGTTTTATGTGATCAATATGCGGAAAAAGATAGAAGAGTGCGAGTGATTCATAAAAAAAATGGAGGACTTGCGTCTGCAAGAAACAGGGGAATAACAGTGGCAACTGGAAAATATATTTTCTTTTTGGACAGTGATGACTGGCTGGAAAAAGACGGTCTGCAGCAGCTCTATGAGCTGGCGCAGAAATATCAGGTAGATTTCGTCAGATATAGAGCATTTCGGACAGAATGGCCAGGGATGGAAAGAAATGTTCCATGTCGAGTGGAAACAGTAAGAGAAATGCAGGGAGGAATTTATGATAGAAAGAGAATTTTACAAGAAATATATCCAAGACTGCTGGCTACGAGGCAATTAACTTTGGGACCTGTTGTTGGGGCATGGGGAGCATTGTATAGAACGGATTTTTTGAAGAAAAATCAGATATTTTTTTTCGAAGAGATTAAGTTTAGTGAAGACATCCTTTTCAGTGCAAAAGTGATTTTATGTACACAAAAATTTTACTATAAAGAAGAAGCCGGAATTTATCATTACTGGTATAATCCAGATTCTATTTCGAAATCATTTCGAGAGGGAAGATGGGAATCGTGTAAGAAAATAATAGAACATGCAGAGATAGAATTCAAAAATAGAAAAGAGTATTGTTTTGAGCAGCAATTGAACTGGCTGACATGGTTTGTTATATTAGTTGGACTGAAGGAAAGAGGTAAAATGACAGACAGGAGTGAGAGAAAAGTGTATTGTAGGAAACTACTGAACGATCCTGTAGTGAGAAGATGTCCATTAAAAATACAGGAATTTGATGTGCCCGAAAAACAAAAAATATTGTTGTATATGATAAAGAAAAACTGGTGGTGGATATTCAGCCTGATTTAAAGGGAGGTTGAAAATGATTTTTAAAAGAATAGCGGCATGGATTGCTTATGAGATACGGGAAGAAAAGATTACACTTTCTTCACAGGATGCGAAGAGAATACTGATGGATGTTGCACCGCCCGTGTCGCCGGATGTATTTTCTGAAAACAGGAGCAGAGAGATTCGATATGATCTCACGATTATAGTGCCTGTATATAACTCGGAAAACTGGCTGAAGGAATGTATGGAGTCGATCGTCCTGCAAAAAACAAAATATTCCTTTCAGATAATTGCAATTGACGATGGATCGACGGATCGAAGCGGGCAAATTTTAAATCAATACATAAAAAATCCATGTGTAGAAGTTATTCGGCAGGAGAATAAAGGGTATTCGGGTGCAAGAAATGCAGGACTTGAAAGAGTAAAAAGCAAATACATTATGTTTGTTGATTCGGATGATGTTTTATTACCGAATGCAATAGAGTGTTTGCTGTCAAAAGCGTATCTGGAAGATGCGGATATTGTAGAGGGAAATGGCTATCGCTTTGATAAAAATGGTTTTCTTGGAATGATAAAAAAAGAACATTTGCCAAAAGAAAGAAATCAATATTGGGGAGGCCCCTGTTTAAAGGTGATGAAAGCAAAACTGTGGGAAGAATTGAAATTTCCGGAGGGCTATTGGTATGAGGATGCAATTATCGGAGCTGTGATTTTTCCAATGGCGAATAAAGTGGATTGTTTGTCTGATGTAGTGTATGCATATCGAATTCATGGAGAGAGTATTACACAGAAGCATGATGAAAATCCAAAAAGAGTAGATTCTTATTGGATTATGCTGTTAATGGCTGAGATTCAAAAGAAAATGGAGATTCCTTTTGACTACGAGAATTATCAAAGGGTAATGAGACAGATTGTATTTACCTGCCGGAGGATTGTTATGCTGCCGGAAAAAATAAAAAAGGCTGTATTTGCAGGGGAATGTGAATTTGTCTGTACTAATTTTAAAGAGTATTTGAAAAAAAAGGACAGATATTATTTTCTTGCAAAAGCAATTTTAAATAAAGATTATGCAAAATATTCTATTTATTGCCAGGAGTTTATATGATACCGAAAAAAATTCATTATTGTTGGTTTGGGGAAAACGAAAAACCATTGCTGGTAATTGAATGTATTAAGAGCTGGCAGAAATATTGTCCGGATTATGAAATTATGGAATGGAACAGCAAGAATTATGATGTTCATAAAAATAAATATATGGAGCAGGCGTATCAGGCAAAACGCTGGGGGTTTGTATCTGATTATGCCAGACTGGATATTATTTACCAGTATGGAGGAATCTATCTTGATACGGATGTTGAACTAATTCGATCACTGGATGATTTGTTAGAAACAGATGGCTATATCGGATTTGAGAAGAAAGTGGATGAAGAATGTGATGAGGTTTATGTGAATACGGGACAGGGGTTTGGCGCATCTGCTTTTCATCCGGTCGTGAAGGCGATGATGGATATTTATAAAGAGATTGATTTTGTTGAGCAGGAAAAAGAAAATTTAAAAACGTGTCCTTATTATAACACAGCGGCACTGGTAAAACTGGGAATGAAGAAAGAAAATGTGGAACAGGAAATTTGTAAGTTTCATATTTATCCAGCAGAGTATTTCTGCCCGATCAATTGGAAAAGTCATAAGTGTGAATTGACAGATAATACATATTCGATTCATCATTTTAAAGCATCATGGCTTACAGAAAAAGAAAAGAAAAAAAGAAAATATCTAAGAAATATGGACTGTATGATTCATCTGCCGAACAGAATATGCAGAAGTATTTTAGGAAAAGAGAGGTATGAGAGCATAAAGGAAAAAATAAAATGGAAAGGATAGCGTATGGATGTTTCAATTATTATTGTTAATTACAATTCCATAGACTTAACAATCGATTGTGTCAATTCAATATTTCAACAAACTGCGGATGTAAAATTTGAGATTATTATCGTGGATAATGCATCAAAGAACAAAGAAGCAGAAAGATTACAGGCGGAATTTGAAAACAGCGTTAAGATGATAGAGACAGAAACAAATCTTGGATTTGGAAAAGCGAACAATCTGGGAACAAAATACGCAGCGGGGGATTATGTATTTTTTCTTAATCCCGATACGGTTTTGATGAACAATGCAGTAAAAATTTTATGGGAAGAGATGAAAAACAATCCAGATATGGGATGTACAGGCGGAAATTTATATACACCGGAGAGAATGCCGTGTCCGTCTTTTTGTTTAAGGTTTGATGATTTGGGAACGGAAAAGAGATATGCATCCTGGCGGTATTTGATGCTGTCAAAAGCAGAACAAAAATTATACAGAAAACATCTTGCATTGCAGATACGAAGAAAAGATTTTAACGATACGAATCAAAAGATAGAAGTTGCCTATATATTTGGGGCAGACATGATGGTGAAGAAAAAACTCTTTGAGCAGTTGGGAGGATTTGATGAGGATTTTTTTATGTATGCAGAGGAGGAAGAGCTGTCTTGGAGAATTAAAAAAAGAGGTGAAAAAATTTATAATATACCACAGGCAAAGATTATTCATCTGGAGGGAGCGACTTTAGAGAAACAGCATGATTTTAATGAAAAACAATTCACCCTTCGAATAAATGGAACGATGACGTATTTCTGGAAACGATATGGGAGAGAAGGCATATATCAATTTTATAAATTTCGTGCATTAAGATATCAGAGACTCAAAAAAATTGCTGAGATTCAGAAGAAAAGCGGTGTGAGCTTTCAGTTTGAAACTCGTTTGAGATGTCTTTTGGAATGTTTTGAAAAAATCATGGAAAAAACAGAAGGTGAGGGGAAGAAAAATGGCAGAAGTTAAGGATGGGAAAGGAGTTAAGCTGATTGCATTTTACCTGCCTCAGTTTCATGCAATACCATTGAACGACCAATGCTGGGGCAAGGGGTTTACCGAATGGACAAATGTACGAAAAGCACAAGCATTATTTTCCGGGCATGATCAGCCCAAAATCCCACTGGACCTTAACTATTATGATTTAATGGATGATCAGGTAAAGATCTGGCAGAGTAATCTGGCAAAAAAATATGGGATTTTCGGATTTTGCTATTATCATTATTGGTTTAAACATGGTGAGAAGTTGTTGGAAAAACCGGCGGAACAAATGCTGAAAAACAAAAAAATAGAGATCCCATTTTGCTTTTGCTGGGCCAATGAAAACTGGAGTAAGAACTGGGATGGTGGAGATCAGGAAATCATCATGGAGCAGGATTATGGCGGAAAAGAAGAGTGGGAACGGCACTTTCAGTATCTGCTGAATTTTTTTCAAGATGAACGATATATAACAGTAGATGGGTGCCCATTGCTCGTTGTTTATAAGCCGGAACAAATGATCGATATTTATAAGATGGCATCGTATTTTAGAAGAAGAGCAAAAGAAGAAGGCTTTCCGGATTTATGTCTGGCATTTCAATTTCCGGCGTATTATTCAGATATGTATTACAGAAACGATATTTTTGATTATCAAATTGAATTTGAGCCTGTATATTCACGAAATATCGAAAGCCAGGAGCTGCCTGGAACAAGCAGAAAAATTTCTTTGATCAGAAACTTTTGTGGAGAGGAAATGGTGTCGTTTTATCGAAAATGTCGAAAGAAGAAAGGAAGAATGTATTGGAAGAAAGAGCAGAGTCTGGGAATGTATTTTTACGATGAGATATGGGATTTGATTTTAAATGCGAAATGGAAGAAAAATTTTTGGCCGGGGTGTTTTGTGGATTGGGATAATACGCCAAGAAATAAACATGGAGTTATGGTCAGTGGATTTTCCGTAGAAAAGTTTGCTGAATATATGAAAATACTGGTACAAAGAGCACGGAAAGAGGAAAAGCCGGTAATATTTATTAATGCATGGAATGAATGGGGAGAAGGTGCTTTTCTGGAACCGGACACAAGATATCAGTATCGAAAGCTTGAAGCAATAAAAGAAGCATTAGAATAGGGAAAAGGGTAAATGAGAAATATAATTTCCGAAAAGAATGAGACAAATTGCTGTGGATGTGGAGCCTGCAGTAAATGCTGCCCCAGACATGCGATTTACATGGAAGAGGATGAAAATGGTTTTGATTATCCTAAAATAGATGAATCGAAGTGTACGGAGTGCGGAAAATGTTTAAAAGTCTGCAGTTTTGAGAAAAAAGAGCAATCACGAAAAGAAACGTATGCGGCACAGGCAAAGGACGCTGATCTGGAAGAAAATGCTTCGGGGGGAATCTTTACCGTGCTGGCGCAGGAAGTGCTAAAAAGAAAAGGAATTGTCTATGGATGTGCTATGCTTTATGAAAACCAAAACTTAGTAATAAAACATATCGGGATAGATAAAATAGAGGAACTTTGTAAATTAAAGGATTCAAAATATGTACAAAGCAATTTGGAAAATGTATATGTTGAAATTAAGCGGCATCTGGAACATAACGAGACTGTGTTGTTTAGTGGAACGCCTTGTCAGATAGCAGGACTGAGAGGATACCTTCAGAGAACGTATGCAAATTTATATACAATAGAAATTATATGTCATGGTGTACCGAGCGCAAAATTATTCCAGAATTATTTAGGATACATAGAATCGAAAGAAGGAAAAAAAATAGCAGGATTTTATTTTCGAGATAAAAGCAGCGGGTGGAAGTTATACGGAAAAATGATATTGGAGAACAGGGATGGAAGTCAGAAAGAAAGATATTTTGAACCGGAAGAAAGCTCCTATTATCAAATGTTTTTAAATGGATACACATACCGGAAAAGCTGCTATTTTTGTCCGTTTGCATCAGAATATCGTCAGGGTGATATTACCATAGGAGATTATTGGGGGATAGAGCTGGTGCACCCGGAATATTTGAAAAAATATGGAGGTGAAATAGAGAAAGAAAAAGGAGTCTCCTGTCTGATTGTGAATAATGATCAGGGAAGGACTATGCTTGCGAAATATGGAAGTAACATTATAAAATATCCGTCATCTTATCAGCGGGCAGCAAAATATAATGCACAGCTGGTACAGCCGTCTGTACTGAAACGGCAGCGGGAGAAAGTAATGAAACTGCAAAAACAGAACTATGCATGTGTGGAACGGTGGTATCAGAAACGAAGAAACAGAATTCTGTTTGTGAGAAAACTTCGTTTCATGATACCGAAAAGAATCAAAATATTTATAAGAAAAATCAAAGTTTAAGGTTAGAGAGAAAAAGATGGAACAACAATTTAAAACAGTTATTACGGCAAATTCAAAATGGATCAATCTTCATTTAAAGGAAACATATGAGTATAGAGACCTGATTTTTTTATTTGTGAGAAGAGATTTTGTTTCAAAATATAAACAGACAATTTTAGGGCCTTTGTGGGCGGTGATACAGCCCCTGTTAACAACCATAGTGTTCACTGTGATTTTTGGTTCACTGGCAAACCTGACTACGCTGGATGTGAAAGCGACAGAAGAAACCGTAATTCCGGCATTTCTGTTCTATATGGCAGGTACGATCTGCTGGAGCTATTTTTCATCGACGGTCAGCAGTACGGCAAACACATTTATAACAAACAGTTCTATTATGGGAAAGGTATATTTTCCAAGGCTGGTATCTCCGGCAGCGTCAACCATATCTAATTTGATTTCCTTCGGTATTCAATTTGCCATGTTTTTGATTTTTTTGCTGTATTTTATATGGAAAGGGAAAATGGAAATTCGATTGTCCGGGTATCTCTTTCTATTTCCAATATTGATCATTCAGATGATGATGCTGGCGATGGGAGTTGGAATTATTGTTTCAGCGCTTACAACAAAATATCGTGATTTGGCGATGCTGATAGGCTTTGGATTACAATTATGGCAGTATGGAACGCCAGTTGCATATGGATTGCGGCTTGTACCTGAAAAATATATGAAGATTTATATGCTGAATCCAATGACGCCGATCATCACTTCATTCCGCTATATTTTTTTCGGAACAGGATATTTTCATGCAGGATACTATGGAGTGGGGTGGGGAAACACAATGATCTTATTTGTACTTGGAATTGTGTTATTCAATAAAGTGGAAAGAACATTTATGGATACCATTTAAGGAGAACAGGATGGCAGAAAAACAGATTATGGTCAAAATAGATCATGTATCAAAAGAATATAGACTGGGTGCAATCGGGGGAACAACATTACGGGAAGATCTGGAACGATTCCATGCAAAAATAAGAAAAAAAGAAGATCCGACACTGAAAATAGGCCAGAAAACACCAGAGTATGGAAAACGTTTTATGGCGCTGAAGGATATTTCATTTGAGGTAGAAAAAGGAGAAGCAGTAGGGATTATCGGACACAACGGAGCAGGAAAATCGACATTGCTGAAACTGCTGTCAAGAGTAACGGCACCAACAAAAGGAAGCATTGGAATGAATGGCCGTGTGGCATCTATGCTTGAAGTAGGAACGGGATTTCATCCGGAATTAACGGGACGTGAAAACATTTATATGAATGGGGCAATATTGGGGATGAGCCGTGCAGAAATCGGAGAAAAACTGGATCAGATTATTGCATTTTCCGAATGTGGAGAGTTTATCGATACGCCTGTAAAACGATATTCCAGTGGGATGTATGTTAAACTTGCATTTTCTGTGGCAGCTCATCTGGATAGTGAAATTATGATTATGGATGAGGTTCTGGCTGTCGGAGATATGAAATTCCAGCAGAAGTGTCTTGGACGGATGGGAAAGGCGGCAAATTCAGAAGAAAAAACGATTCTTTATGTGAGTCATAATATGAATACCATTCGTCAGCTTTGCACCCGCTGCCTTGTACTGGATCACGGCGAACTGATATTTGACGGCGGGGTAGAAAGAGCAATTGATTTGTATATGGATACAGCTGTTAAAAACGGAAGTGTAGATATTGATCTGAAAAATAAGAGAATGGCACATCTGCCGCCAGTTATTAAGGCGAAAATGACACATGTGCATCTTGTGGACAAACAGGTACCGGTATATGAATTTGAGGAAAAGCTGAAATTTGATTTGTCGGTTGAGGCCAAAACAAATATTTCCAATCTATCCGTGAGGGCAGAAATAAGATCAGCAGATGGAGGATCTGTTGCGGCGGGAATTTTGCAGGAATTTACATCCTTTTTTGCAGGAAGAAGCAAAATATTGGAAATGGAATTGCTGCTGCGTGGACTTGTACCGGGAAAATATTTCGTATTGCTGGTGATTTATAATGTAAACGAAATGGGAACTTACGATGACCTGGATGCAGTGTTTCCAGCATTTACATTTGAAATTCAGGATAGTAAACATGCTTTAAAGATTAACTGGAACGTAAATGCCTGGGGAAAAATTCGATTAGACGATTTGAAATGCGTGGGTGAAAGAGATGATTCCTAAAAAAATACATTATTGCTGGTTTGGGAGAAAGCCAATTCCAGATTCGGTCAGGCGATGCATGCAAAGCTGGCAGAAGTTTTGTCCAGACTATCTTATTGTAGAATGGAATGAAAAAAATTTTAATATAAAAGAATGCCCGCAGTATGTAATTGACGCATATCATAGGAAAAAGTGGGCATTTGTTACAGATTATGTAAGACTCCGGGTTGTGTATGAATATGGAGGAATATATTTTGATACAGATGTAGAATTAGTGAAAAAGATTGATTTTCTGCTAAAATACAGTGCTTTTTTTGGATTTGAAAATAAAAAATATATTTCTACGGGGCTTGGATTTGGCGCTGAACGGGGATGCGGTTTGTTGTATGAAATGATGGAGATGTATCAAACGATCCCGTTTATTTTAGAGGACGGATCAGAAAATAAGAAGACATGCCCGGTTATTAATACAGAAATCTTTTTGAAACACGGACTGGAACAAAAGGATAAGCAGCAGATTTTAGAGGGAAATATTATGATTTTACCATCCATTTGTATGTGCCCCATTGATTTTGAAACAGGATATAGAAGAAAATCAAAAAAAACAATTTCGGTTCATTGGTTTCATGCAAGCTGGATGGAAAGAGCAGAAAAAGAGTATCATAAAAAACATCGTCAGGCATTGTTAGAGGAAAAGAAAAATGATTGGAAATATCTTCCGAATCGTATGATTAAAAAGCTTTTGGGAGAAAAAATCTACTTGAAAATAAAAGGATGGATCAGATATGATAACGGTTAGTATTATAATTCCGGTTTATCAAGGGAAAAGCTATTTAAAACGGTGTATCGACAGTGTGCTGGCACAGAGTTGTCAGGAATATGAAATTATTTTAGTGGATGATGGTTCAACTGACGGTTCGGCCGAGATATGTGATGAATATGCTGAAAAACAGAAGACAATAACGGTGATTCATAAAGAAAACGGGGGACTTTCTTCTGCTAGAAATGCGGGCTTAGAAATTGCATCAGGGGAATACGTAATGTTTATTGATGCGGATGATGTGGTGCATAGTAAAATGCTTGAAACAGAGCTGAAAGTTTTGAAAGAGGAAAATGCGGATATCTTTATCTGCGGATTAAAACATTTTGCTGAGATAGAAGAAGTAGATACATGCGCTGAGTTACAAATCAAGAATTGTGTGGAAATCCAGTCTGGATTGGAAATTGAAAGCAAACTTTTTTGTGGTCAAAACGTGGAAAAATATATATCCTGTTGTGGAAAATTATTTAAGAAAACAGTATTTAATGGAATCCGTTTTCCGCAAGGGAGGTTATTTGAAGATGAATATATTACGTATCAATTGTATTATAGAAGTGAGAGAATAGCAGTAACAGATATTGTATTTTATTTCTATTTTACAAATCCGTGTGGAATAACAAAAAATTTGACGCTCAATAAACGATTTGATGAATATGATGCACAGGAAGAAAGAATAAAATTTTTTAAGAAAAAAAGGTGTAAAGAACTTTATCAGGCGGCATTGTTAAAACTGCTGAATTCAGCGCAGTGGGATTTGATAAAGTGCCAAAAATGGAAAGAAGGTTTTGATAAAGAACGAGGAGAAAAATTTCAACAGCAGTATAGAGAAGCACTGGAGCAGGCAGAAAAAGAGGGGATTGTACGCTTTAAAAATAATTATGATTTTTATGTATTAGCATATCCTGAGAAAGTCAACTTTTTTAGAGTGAGAAGACAATGGCAGAATCTGCTGAGAATGATTCGATCTAAAATATAAGATGGTTAGAAATAGAATGAGAAAACGATGTAAAAACGGGTACAAGCTGCGTAGGGTAGTGGGCATATTGGTTGTTATGCTTCTGTGCATAACAGGAAAAAGTGTTATAAAATCGAAATATAATCTAAACAGCATAACATATATACTGCAATCGAAGAAAATTTCGGAAGAAATTTGTCTGATACAAATAACAGATCTCCATAACAGCATTTTTGGTTCGGATAATAAACATCTGATTTCTAAAGCAGCAATGAAGTCACCAGATTTGATTATGATCACCGGTGATCTTCTAAATGCAAATGAGCCAGATAATAATATTGTGGTAACGCTGCTGGCAGAATTATCTGCAATCGCCCCAACATACGTCTCCCTCGGCAACCATGAACTGGAATACGAGCAGAACTACGGTACAGACATTACCGCTCTCTACGAATCTGCCGGCGCCACCGTCCTGAACTATGAATATAAAGACATCACCATCAACAGCCAGCCCCTCCGTATCGGCGGCATTTACGGTTACTGTCTCCCGGATAAATATCTGGAAACTGGCGAAGCGGATCTAGGAGAGTGTAAGTTCTTGTGGGATTTTGAGAACACCGACCGTTACAAAATCCTGCTCAGCCATCTTCCGATTGCCTGGCTGAAAAATGACGGGCTGGAGGAGTGGGACATTGACTGCGTATTTTCCGGCCATCTTCACGGCGGCCAGGTCATTCTGCCTGGCATTGGCGGTGTTTATGCGCCGGACATGGGATGGTTTCCGGGACAGCTGAAGGGGATTTTTGATTCGGAGGATGGAAAACGGCATCTGGTGCTGTCGTCCGGACTTGGAAATACGGAATTGGTTCCGCGGTTCAATAACATTCCCGAGATTGTCTGCGTGGAGCTGATTCCGGATGGAAACCTTCATAAAACATAAAAATAACACAGAGCCGGATTCCTGATGCATGGAAATCTGACTCTGTGCGTTACATGCAGCGGCCTTATACAAACAGGGTACATCCCTGTCGCTTGAACTGTTCGATCTTTTCGTCAATGAGCTCCGGCGTTACACCGAGATGCTCGGCAAGACACTGCTTGCAGAAAAACTGTTCTGCGCCGCGGTTGATAAATTTACGGTGGGCGCCGATCTCGTTATGTGTGAGTTCTTTGCCGCACTGCATACAGCGTGCCATCAGAGTTTTACGACCTTTGCACGGTATACTTTTGATGCAAATGGCTCGAGCTCTGTGACAAGGGATGCATTGTTTGCACACAGGTTCTCGCAGGTCCAGACCTCAGTAAGTTCCAGAGTACGGCCAGTGGAGAACGGAAGGCCGATTTCATCGAGATTCATGGCTGCACGTGATTTTTCATCACTGAGATTGAACATACCGATGGCGAGATCTCCGTCTGCGAGTGCCTTCACATAGATCAGAACCTTGTCATTCCATGCATGGTTTTTCACTTTATACGGCTGACGGCAGAGCGGATCCTGGTTGATGCGGATCATTTCGTCATTCATGAGAATGCGGCGGGTTTCGTCGCTCATCTCGCGGATGTCGCAGCCGATCATCAGCGGGGAGCCAAGGAATGCCCACAGTGCATAGTGTGTCTGATACTGGACATCGCTGCAGCCGGCCAGTCCAACATTTCCTTTTCCATGCATGCCGACGATCAGCATGTCCATATCGTTGAAGCAGCCGACGCCGTTGTACGGATGCAGTTTTTCCTGCTGTGCCACGAGATCTTTGACAGAATCCCAGGTATCAAAGATGTCGCCGGTGGAACGCCACATGGAAGCGCCGGTTTCTTTGATCCACTCATGCGTTTCATCAGCACCCCAGGAGCAGGCAGAGAAGAGAATGTCGCGGCCGCAGTTCTCGAGTGCCAGTCCCATGCGGCGGTACAGATATTTTCCGTGCAGGATCGGGCTGTGGTAGCAGTAGTCGTATTTTAAGAAATCAACATCCCAGGATGCGAAAGTTTCCGCATCGACAAATTCGTGCTCATAGCTGCCAGGGTAGCCGGCACACGTCATGTTTCCGGCGCAGGAATACATACCGAATTTCAGCCCTTTGGAATGAACGTAATCGGCAACGGCTTTCATACCATGCGGAAATTTTTCCGGATCCGGCACAAGATGGCCGTTTTCATCGCGTTCACGTAAAGACCAGCAGTCGTCGATGACAAGATATTCGTATCCTTTATCGCGCAGGCCGCTCTCGGCCATGACATCAGCAGTTTCAAAAATCATTTTTTCATTGATATTTTCTCCGAAGGTGTTCCAGGAATTCCAGCCCATCGGCGGTGTAAGTTTGATCATAGTATTGACCTCCCGTAAGTTTTGATGTACTTTGAGTATAGATGGATTTCCAGAGCAAAACCATGGAATTTTAAGACAAAAGCATGGATTTTTGCTTCATAAAGAATAAAATACGGGAAAAGGAAAGAATATGCTTGTATCAGAAATGAACGGGATCCGGCCTGTCGATGCCGGGCGGCAGGACTGCCATGATCTGCATTCCTGGGGGCCGGGTGTACGGCAGTGCTATATTATACATTATATTATAAGCGGAAAGGGAACGTTTACCTGCGGGAAAAAGACGTACACACTTACCGCCGGACAGAGCTTTTTAATCTGTCCAGAGCAGGTGGTGCAGTATGCGCCGGATGAGAACGAGCCGTGGGAATATGTGTGGGTTGATTTTGTCGGGGAACAATGCCGGCAGATTCTGGCACGGTCGGTACTGAACCCACAGCAGCCGGCGGCGCCGCCTCTCCGTCAGGAAAGGCTTCTGCCGTATTTTGAGCGTCTCTGCCAGATGGAACTCTATCGCCGGAACAGCCAGGAGGCCGTCGGTGTGCTGCTTGCGCTTCTGGGCGTGTACCAGGATCTGGCGGAGCCGCAGCGGGAGGAGAGAAAGAAGGAGGATCCGCGGATTATGGAAGCGATGGCTCTGATTGCCGCAGGGTATCACAGGAGTGAGTTCTGCGCGGAGACAATTGCGCGGAAAATGGCGGTCAGCCGCACAACGCTGAACCGTCTGTTTCAGAAGAAAATCGGCTGGTCACCAGGACAGTATCTGCTGGAATATCGGCTGCAGCAGTCAGAAAAGCTGCTGCAGATGGGGATGACGGTCAAACAGACGGCGCTGTCGTGCGGATTTGAAGATCCCTTTTACTATTCCCGTGTGTTCCGGAAACACTATGGAATGCCGCCGTCGGATTACCGGCTGGAGTTTGCAGAAATTCAGTGAACGGCGGGCGTTACCGCTCGTCGGAGAGATAATTCCGCATAGAGCGCAGGGCGGACTTTTCCAGCCGGCTGACCTGCGCCTGCGAGATGCCGATTTCCCGGGCAACCTCCATCTGGGTCTGCCCCTCATAGAAACGCATGCGGATGATCTGGCGTTCGCGCTCATTGAGACGGGCGACCGCGTCCTGCAGGGCGAGGTTCTGCACCCAGTTTTCTTCTTTATTTTTCTTATCACTTAACTGATCCATGACATACAGGGTATCGCCGCCTTCCGTGTAGACGGGCTCATACAGACTCATTGGGCTTTGGATTGCATCGAGGGCATAGACGATATCCTCTTTTCCAATGCCGATTTCAGCGGCGATTTCCTCGATCGAAGGCTCTTTCTGGTTCTGCTTGAGATAAAGTTCGCGGGCGCAGATGGCGCGGTAGGCAGTATCCCTGAGGGAACGGCTGACGCGGATCGCATTGTTGTCACGCAGATACCGCCGGATTTCACCGATGATCATCGGCACGGCATAGGTGGAGAAACGGACGTTTAAGGTCGTGTCGAAGTTATCAATCGCCTTAATCAGGCCGATACAGCCGATCTGAAAGAGATCGTCGGCGTTTTCACTGCTGTTGGAGAAGCGCTTGATCACGCTTAAGACAAGGCGCAGATTGCCCTGAATGTAGCGTTCGCGGGCAGCAGCATCTCCTTCGCGGGCCTTTTTCAGCAGAGTCTCTTTTTCTTCGGCATTCAGTACGGGAAGGCGTGATGTATTGACTCCGCACAGTTCAACTTTATTGATCGCCATGGTATGCATCCTCCTGAAACATGGAACGTATGGTTACCGTTCGTTACTGTTATACGTTCATGATTGGCAGTTGGCGGGACGAATATACGAGAGCCCGGAAAATTTCATAAAGTTTTAGTCCTTGACAAAGCTTTTGGAAAATGATTTCCTGCTATTGTAGAAACGGCGGAAAGTGTGATAAGATAAGGGAAGTGTACGAAATGCGAGGTCTTGTTTTATGATGAGTGGAAAGGAACGAAGAGAAGAGATTCTTCAAAGAATAACAAACAGTAAGACGCCGGTCTCCGGTGCAGCGCTGGCAAAGAGCTGTGAAGTCAGCCGTCAGGTGATTGTCCAGGACATTGCCCTGATCCGCGCTGCCGGATACGATGTGATTGCGACAAACCGCGGCTACATCTGCAGCAGCCCGGTGAGAGAGACGCGGGTCTTTGAGGTGAATCACACGGATGAGCAGATGCAGGACGAGCTGAATACAATTGTGGATTTCGGCGGCGTTGTGCTGGATGTGATTGTGCGTCACGAGGTTTACGGAGAACTGCGGGCGGAACTTAATATCAGTTCACGAAATAAGGTGGCACTGTTTATGGAAGAAATCCGGCAGGGAAAATCACGGCCGCTGAAGAATATCACATCAGGGGAACATTTTCATACCGTATCGGCAGACTCTGCGCAGACCCTGGATCTGATTGAAGAGGAACTGCGAAAGAAAGACTACCTGGTGCGGACTGTGAAATAGGGGAAAAAGCCCTTATTTTCACAAAAAACTGTTATTCGAAAAAATTTTAAATTTTTTTCAAAAAGGTGTTGACTTTTCTCTTAGGATAGTGTAATATACATGATGTCAGCGGGAACGAGTGATAAACAAAGAGTTCTAAAGCGACAAAGAAATGTGCGTTTAGCTCAGCTGGATAGAGCGTTTGGCTACGGACCAAAAGGTCGGGGGTTCGAATCCTCTAACGCACGGACGGTAACCGTCCTGGTGAAAACCAGGGCGGTTTTTTCGTATGCAGAATGAAAAATAAAACAAGCGGCCTTTTGGTCAGCAGCCAGACGGCCGCACTTTTTGAAAAAATCATGGGGAAACAACTTGTACGCTCATTGACACAAGTGAGATACATCTCCTATAATAAAGCCAAATTTAAGATCTCGAAAGGGGACAAGTTATGGCTAAGTTAGTAATTGATGCGAACAGAAAGCTTTCAAAAATCAATAAGGAAATCCAGGGACAGTTTTCGGAGCATCTGGGAAGATGTATTTATGAAGGACTCTATGTAGGAGAAAATTCCGATATTCCGAACGTGAACGGAATGCGTACCGATGTTGTTGAAGCACTGAAAAATATCAAAGTTCCGGTACTGCGCTGGCCGGGCGGATGTTTTGCAGATGAATATCACTGGAAAGACGGTATCGGACCGAAAGAAAGCCGCAAAAAAATGATCAACACCAACTGGGGCGGTGTTGTCGAGGACAACAGCTTCGGTACCCACGAGTTTTTTGAACTCTGCCGTCAGATCGGATGTGAAACCTATATCAACGGAAATATGGGAAGCGGTACTGTACAGGAGATGTCGGAGTGGGTTGAATATATGACATTTGACGGTGTATCTCCGATGGCAGACCTTCGTGCGGAAAATGGGCACGAAAAGCCATGGACCGTCGATTTCTTCGGCGTCGGCAATGAGAACTGGGGCTGCGGCGGAAATATGAATCCGGAATTCTACGGAAATATGTACCGCAGATATCAGACCTTTGTGCGTGATTACGATGGAAACAAAAAGATCCGGAAGATTGCCTGCGGCGCCAATGCGGATGATTATGAGTGGACGCAGGAAGTGATGAAAGCATGCTTTCGCAGAACCTCCCCGCAGCAGCACGGCATGATGGATGGACTGTCCCTTCATTACTATACGGTGCCGGAAACCTGGGATCACAAGGGCAGTGCAACGGAATTTGCGGAAAAAGACTGGTATAAGACCATGAAAAAGACGATGTACATGGAAGAGCTGATCCGCCGTCACAGCGCCATTATGGATCAGTACGACCCGGACAAAAAGGTCGGCATGATCGTGGATGAGTGGGGTACCTGGTATGATGTGGAGCCTGGAACGAATCCGGGATTTCTGTATCAGCAGAATACCATGCGTGACGCACTGGTCGCAGGGATCAACCTGAATCTTTTCAACAAACACAGCGACCGCGTCAAGATGGCAAATATCGCACAGATGGTCAATGTTCTGCAGTCGATGATCCTGACAGAGGGGGAAAAGATGGTCAAAACTCCGACGTATCATGTTTTCGATCTGTATCAGGTACATCAGGAAAATGATCTTCTGGCAAGCTCTCTGGAAACGGAGCAGGTTGGTCTGGAAGACGAATACATGGTTCCGAATCTGACGGAATCTGTTTCGGTAGATGCCAACGGTGTACTTCATATTACGATGACGAATGTGGATCTGGAGAAAGCATATCTGGTAGAGGCGGTACTTCTTGGAAAAGAAGTCGGCGAGATCAAAGCCGAGATCGTAACCGGCCATATGCAGGATAAAAACACCTTTGAAGCGCCGGAGACGGTTGGCGTTCAGGGCTTTGACGGTGTGCAGGCAACAAAAGAGGGAATTTCCTTTACCATTCCGGCATGCAGTGTGCTTCATATCGCCGTAAAATAGGGAAACCATAAAAACCAGAAGATATTTGGGATGAAAAAAGATTCGGTTCCGGAGGAGTTTGATGGACGGAAATACCAGGATCTGTAAAAAATGCCTGCTTCGTGAGATGGACGAGGCAGGCTTTTTTCAGAATATGTACGATTATATTGCAAGAATTCCGGCGGACGATAAAACGCCGGGGGAGGAA
Organism: Blautia sp. TM10-2; assembly: GCF_003480845.1. Lineage (NCBI taxonomy): Bacteria > Bacillati > Bacillota > Clostridia > Lachnospirales > Lachnospiraceae > Blautia > Blautia sp. TM10-2. The sequence continues at coordinate 97,417 of NZ_QUJZ01000006.1, forward strand.
TACGAGCGGCGGCTTTCGATCTGTAAGGAATGCGAAAAGCTGCTGTCCGGCATGTGCCGCATGTGCGGCTGCTACGTGGAGATGCGGGCAGCGATTGCACTGCGGGACTGCCCGGGGAAAAAATGGTGACCGAAACGGATTGTAATCAAGCCGGAGCAGAGGCGATTGCACTGCGGGGTTTTGTGAATCAATTTGTTTTTGTCTGCGGTGCGACTTTTGGATCTCTGAAATAGCGGGACAGCTTCGGCACGGAGATGAACAGCGTCAGAAACTCAGCGACCGGAATTGACAGCCACACACCGTTGGTGCCAAGCACGAGCGGCAGAAGCAGCGCGGAAAGAACGATAAAGACGAAGGTTCGCAAAAAGGAAATCAAAGCAGAGGTCTTTCCGTCTGACAGTGCCGTAAAAATGCCGGAGGCGACGATATTCGTACCGCAGAACAGATAGGCGATGGAGAACAGGTAACCACCGTGGCGGGTCAGTTCAAAGCCATAGGTGCCTTTCTGCATGAAAACGGCGGAAATAACAGGAGAACCGAAGGCAGCCACAAGTGCAATGATCACAGAGCTTACCACGACGAAGCGGATACTGATGCGGTAAAGCCGGATCAGCCGCTGTTTGTTCCGGCTGCCGTAGTTGAAGCTGAACACAGGTGCAACGCCGATACTGTAGCCGAGGTACAGCGCAACAAAGAGAAACTGTCCGTACAGAATCGCCGTGATGGCGGCAACACCGATTTCGCCCTCGAATTTCAGCATCAGCATGTTGAAAAGGTAAGTGACAACGGCTGCGGAAAGATTGCTGACCATCTCGGAGGAACCGTTGAAGCAGCTTGTGGAGAGCAGGCCTTTGGAAAACTCCGGCCTGGTGAAACGAAGGCCTTTTCGGGCAAAGGTAAAGTATAAAATACCGGCAACGGACGGGATACACTGGCCAAGGCCGGTGGCAAGGGCCGCTCCCGCAACACCAAGATGGAGCGGAACGACAAACAGATAGTCCAGAAGCATGTTGGTAATGCCGGCGGACACCGTAAGGGAAAGTCCGAGTCCCGGGCGCCCTGCTGTTACAAAGAAGGACTGGAACAGCGCCTGGAGAAGACAGACCGGGGCAAAGGAAAGGATCGTCCGCAGATAGGCGGTACCGTAATCCATCAGCACCGGCGTTGCACCGAGCAGACTGCAGATCTGACGGCAAAACAGGTTGCCGAGCACTGCGCCCAGAATACCGATGATCAGTGTGGTAAGGGTAAGGGCAGAAAAGTTACGGTTGGCTTCCTCCAGTTTTCCCTGTCCGATCTTTGCGGCGACAACGGCGCTGCCTCCGGTACCGAACATGATGCCGACGGCAAGAAGGATGCTGACGGCAGGATAGACGATATTGGCGGCGGAAAGCGCCATGCTGTCCACGTACTGTGCGATGAAAAAGCCATCCACAATACTGTAGAGAGACATAAAGATCATCATGATGATCGATGGAAACGCAAACTTCAGCAGAGAGCGGAAGTTGAAATCCTTGGCGAGTGACTGGCTCATAATCAAAAACCTCCTTTTTATGTGTGAAAAGCCTTTTTCAGACACGCTTTAGATGGGAAAGATTTCTTGTGAAAATTTGAATCGTTTGCTATTATAAAGGATAGGGTAACCCTATAGTCAAGTGCAAAAAAGGTGAAAAACAGGAAAAATTCCGAGAGCACATATTCAGGAAAAGGAGTCAGAAATGGGAAAACAGGAGTATTTAAGCGCGGGGCGATTTGCAGCGCTGGTAGGCACGACAAAGGAAACGCTCTTCCATTATGATGAGATTGGGCTGTTCGTACCAAAAAGAAGAGGGACAAACGGCTACCGGTATTATGCGATGGATCAGATGGAAACGTTTGATGTGATCGGAATGCTGCGGGAGCTGGGCATGCCGCTGGCAGAGATTCGAAATTATCTGGAACAGCGAAGTCCTGAAAAATTCGGAGTACTGCTGGAACAGGAGGAGAAGGTGGTGCGCGAAAAAATGCAGCGGCTCCGCGAGATGCAGCGCTGGATTGGGGAAAAGAAGCGGTTTCTGGCACAGGCATCGGCGGAATGCCGTGAGGCGTTTGAAAAAGATCCCTTCTGTCCTGTGGGAATTCATACCCTGCCGTTGCAGTATCTTGTCACGAATCACAGCGAGTCAGCGGATAATCTGGCAGTCAATCAGAAAATCGGAGAGCTCTATGCTTACTGCGGGCAATACGGAAATCGAAGTTCGTATAATGTGGGGTTTGTTCAGAAACGGGAAACACTGGAAACGGGGAATTTTCTGGATTACCGTGATTTCTATCTGATTTTTGATCGTGTGCCGGCGAAAGTGCGATACACGGTTCGGCCGGAGGGAGAGTATCTTTGCTATTATTATAAAGGACCATGGCAGGGAATTGAAGCGGCGTACCGGAAGCTGTTCCGATATGCCACGGAACAGAAATTTTTGCTGGATGACCGCTTTTATGAGGAATATATGGTGGACGCGCTGACCAGTCAGGAAATGGAACAGTATATTACGAGAATCGCCGTAAAAATTTTAAGATAGACAGGTAGGAGGGGAAAAAACAAGATTTTCACAAACTTTTTTCATTCTCCTCTTGACCATGACGCAACGTCACCCATTATAGTGAGGGTACAACAAGTTGAATTGACATAAAACTGAGACGATAAACACACCAAAAAGGAGAAAAAGCATGAAAGTATTAGTAACAGGCGGAGCCGGATTTATCGGCGGAAACTTCGTACATCACATGGTAAACAAATACCCGGATTATCAGATCGTAAACCTGGACCTGCTGACCTATGCAGGAAACCTGGAGACTCTGAAACCGGTTGAGGACAAACCGAACTACAAATTTGTAAAAGGTGATATCGCAGACGAAGCTTTCATCATGGATCTGTTTGAAAAAGAGAAATTTGACGTTGTTGTCAATTTCGCAGCAGAGAGCCATGTAGACCGTTCCATCGAGGATCCGGGCATCTTTGTTCAGACCAACGTAATGGGAACCCGTGTACTGCTGGATGCTTCCAGAAAATTCGGCGTAAAGAGATATCATCAGGTATCTACCGATGAGGTTTACGGAGACCTTCCGCTGGATCGCCCGGACCTGTTCTTTACAGAGAATACCCCGATCCACACCTCCAGCCCGTACTCTGCATCCAAAGCAAGCGCAGACCTGTTTGTACTGGCTTACCACAGAACCTTCGGTACCCCGGTTACCGTTTCCAGATGCTCTAACAACTACGGCCCGTATCACTTCCCGGAGAAGCTGATTCCGCTTATGATCAGCCGCGCACTGGCAGACGAAGAGCTTCCGGTATACGGAAACGGTGAGAATGTCAGAGACTGGCTGCACGTATCCGACCATTGCGAAGCAATCGACCTGATTATCCATAAAGGTAAAGTAGGCGAGGTTTACAACATTGGCGGACACAACGAGAGAACAAACCTTCAGGTAGTACAGACCATCCTGAAAGCTCTGGACAAACCGGAATCTCTGATCAAATACGTAAAAGACCGCCCGGGCCATGACAGAAGATATGCAATCGACCCGACCAAGATCGAGACTGAGCTTGGATGGAAACCAAAATACAACTTCGATACCGGAATTGCACAGACAATTCAGTGGTATCTGGATAACGAAGACTGGTGGAAACACATCATCAGCGGTGAGTATCAGAACTACTTTGCTGAGATGTACAAAGACCGTCTGTAAGAGAGAAAAGTGAAATGCAAAGGCCGCAAAAAAGCGGCTTTTGCGAAGGAGTGGTGGATATGGATCAATATTATACCACTGGTGAATTTGCCCGGATGGCCCATGTGACCATTCGGACAATTCGCTATTACGACAAAAAAGGGCTGCTGAAGCCAAGCTTTATCAACGAATCCGGTTATCGGATGTATTCGGATGAGGATTTTCTGAAGCTGCAGAAAATATTATCGCTGAAATATCTCGGATTTTCGCTGAATGAGATCGGAAACATGACGATTCACGATACGAGCGCGGATATTCTGAAGTCATTGAAAATGCAGATCGGACTTGTGCGCAAGAAGATGGAAAATCTGGAGCAGATGGAAAAGGCGCTGCAGAATACGACGCAGATTCTGGAGGAGACGAACCAGATCGACTGGACCGGTATTCTGAACCTGATTCATCTGACCGATATGGAAAAGATGCTGGTGGAGCAGTACAAAAACGGGGAAAACCTGAATATCCGTATTTCGCTGCACGAGCAGTATTCCCAAAATAAAAAGGGATGGTTCCCGTGGCTTCTGGAACAGATGGATTTTGACGGTGCGCGCCGGATTCTGGAGATCGGCTGCGGAAACGGGCAGCTCTGGAAAAAAGCGGAGCCATCCGTGCTGAAAGGAAAGTATATCTGTCTGTCTGACCTGTCGGACGGCATGATCCGGGATGCGGCGGAAAATCTGGGAGAAGAAAAGGCATTCTGTTTTGATTTCCGGACACTGGACTGCCAGAAGCTTCCGTTTCCGGATGCGGAATACGACCGGATTATTGCAAATCATGTTTTGTTCTATGTCCAGAATCTGTCCCGCGGTCTGCAGGAAATCAGCCGTGTGCTTTCAGATGACGGCGTGTTCTACTGCAGTACGTATGGAAAAGGCCATATGAAAGAGATTACCGATCTGGTACAGGAGTTTGATCCGCAGATCAATCTTTCGGAGGTGGCGCTGTATACTATTTTTGGTCTGGATCACGGAGAAAAGCAGTTAAAGCCTTATTTTGGCAGCGTAGAGAAAAGAATCTACGAGGACAGTCTCTGGGTCGACCGGCCGGAGCCGCTTCTGGACTATATCCTTTCCTGCCATGGAAATCAGAATGAGTATCTGTATCCGAGACAGCGGGAATTCAAAGAATTTCTGGAAAAGAAAATTCAGAAACACGGCGGAATTGCGATCACAAAAGAGGCAGGGGTTTTCATCTGCAGAAAATAACGGGAGAGGCCGACATGAAAATGGAGGTCTCTTTTTTATCCCTCATTTTAGGCAAGTTTGACAAAAATGTTAAAAAATAAATACAGAGTATGTTTTTTGTATTGCCAGAGATCACAAAAGGATGTATACTAAAGTAGAATGTCTAAGTATGCGTGACTTGAAGAAAGAACACAAAAAGAGGGATAAGGTATGAAGGAATTATTTGATGTACACTGCCATATGGTCCCGGGGGTAGACGACGGTGCAGCTGACCTGGAAGAGTCGCTGGCGATGCTGAAAATGCAGCACGAGGACGGGGTCAGGAAGATTATCATCACACCGCATTATCGGCGGCGGATGTTTGAAACACCGGCAAAAAAGGTACATGAGCAGTTTCTGAAACTGCAGGAAGCGGCAAAAAAGGAATATCCGGATATGTCGCTTTATCTCGGGTGTGAACTTCACTCGAACATGGATCTTCAGGATATCCTGGAAAAACGGAAATATGTGACCATGGCCGGTTCATCCTATGTTCTGTTGGAATTTTCCGAGGGAGATTCCGCACAGCATATCCGTGAGAGAGTCTACAATGTACTGTCCTGCGGTTATGAACCGATTATCGCGCATGTGGAGCGCTATCAGGCAACGGTAAAGAGCGTCGGATTTTCCAGCGATCTGGTGGATATGGGCGCAAGACTGCAGGTGAATGTGGAAAGTATACTTGGAAAGTATACGTGGGGGGCAAAACGCTACTGCAGAAAACTGATGAAGGAAGATCTGCTCGGTTTTGTCGGCAGCGATTCCCACAACACAAAAACACGTATTCCCAACATAGGAGCAGGCGCTGCCTATGTTTCAAAAAAAATGGGAGAGGCATATGCCGAAAGGATTTTCCACGATAATCCGATGGAAATCTTAAGGGATGCCGGAGAAATCTAAAAAAAGTCAGGAGAAGAAGATGGAAACGAATCAACAGAATCAGGATGAAATTGAAATCGATTTACTGGAACTGCTTCGTGTGCTCTGGAGCAAAATTGGCTATGTGATTTTAGCTGCATTGGCACTTGGCCTTCTGATGGTACTGGTCAGCAAAGTATTTATGAAGCCGCAGTATGAATCGACGACAAAAATGTATGTACTGTCAAAACAGGACAGCAGCAGTACTGTAACAAGTGGAGATCTGCAGGCAAGTTCTCTTTTAACCAAAGACTATGCGGAGCTGATTCAGAGCCGTCAGGTTGTTGAAACCGTTATTGCACAGTTAAATCTGGATCTTACCTATGAGGAGTTTTTGAACAAAATTACTGTTACTACACAGAACGATACGCGTATCCTTTCGATTACAGTAAAAGACGAAGATCCGTATGTAGCAAGCCAGATGGCGGATGCAATCCGTGTAGCAGCATCAGATCATATTCAGAACGTTATGAACACAGAAGCTGTAAATGTGGTAGATGAGGCGAATATTCCAGATGAGCCGGTAAGCCCAAGTATTAAGAAAAACGGGCTGATCGGTGCAATAGCAGGTGCATTTATCGCGATTGTCATCATCATTATTGTTTATCTGACAAATGACACCATCCAGACCTCCGAAGATGTAGAACGTTATCTGGGTGTCAGTACACTCGGCATAATTCCTCTTGCAGAAGGACAGAAAAAGAGCAAGAAGAAAAACAAAAACGGCCGTGGAAGAAAGAAATAAGGGAGGATACGGAACGTGAATCAGGTAGTAGTAAAACAGGAAAAATCAGGCTATCAGATTGTGGAAGCCTACAAATCTCTTCGGACCAACCTTCAGTTCTGCGGAGAAGATAAGAAAGTAATCGCGGTTACAAGCTGTACACCAAATGAGGGAAAGAGCAGTGTTTCTATGCAGCTCGGCATTTCTCTTGCAGAGAGCGGAAAAAGAGTGATTTTGATCGATGCCGATCTTCGGAAATCGGTTCTTCTTGGAAGAACGAAAACACAGAAATCTGTTCGCGGACTGGCACACTTCCTGTCCGGTCAGGCAACTCTGGAGGATGTCATCTGTTCTACCAATGTAAAGAACTTTTACATGATTTATTCCGGCCCGTTTCCGCCGAATCCGGCAGAGCTTCTGGGGGGAAAGAACTTCCGAAGTCTTTTAAATGCACTTCGTAAAGTTTACGATTATGTGATTGTGGATACTCCTCCGCTTGGAAGCGTTATCGACAGTGCAATCGTTGCAGAAATCTGTGATGGTTCAATCATGGTCATTGAGTCCGGTGTGATCAGCTATCGTTTTGCACAGGAAGTAAAGAGCCAGCTCGAGAGAAGTAACTGCCCGCTGCTTGGCGTTGTCCTGAACAAGGTGGATATGCAGAAACAGGCGTATGGGAAATACGGAAAATACGGTCAGTACAAATATGGAGATTACGGCCAGGAGGAGGACGATTAACTGCCATGAAAAAAGGGATTGTTGCAGGTTTGATTGTCCTGTGCGTGGCGCTAGGAGCCGGTACAGCAGCTGTCGTAGTGACGGACGACCGAAAAGGCCCGGAAATCGAGCTTCCAGCTGATGGGGATGTAACGTATGCGGAAGGCAGTGATACAGCGCCTTTGCTGGAAGGTGTTACTGCAACGGATGAGAAAGACGGAGATGTGACAGATTCGCTGGTGATTGAAAACATTTTCCCGAACGATGACCATACCAGTGCATCGGTTGTCTATGCGGCAAAGGACAGTCACAATAATGTATCAAAAGCAACACGCCGCGTGAATTATAAAGCTGCAGCGGAAGATACCCCGGCGGAAAATGAGGCTACGCAGGAAACGGATAACAGTGGGGCGGCAGATGAGTCTGCACCGGCAGCAGAGGAGCCGCAGAAGAATGACACAGAGGGCACAAAAAATGAGACAGATGCGCAGATGGAAATCGAAGCACTGCCGGCGGAAAGCCCAAAACTGTACCTGAATACGTATGAAGTAACAGTGGAAGCCGGAAACAATCTGGACAAAACCAGCTATATCAAAGAGATGACCGATGATGCAGACAGCCAGGAGTCACTCTTTAACCAAATTGAGATCGACGGCGATGTGGATACTGCAGTGCCGGGAGATTACACGCTGACGTATCATGTGACGGACAGCGATGGAAACAGATCAAATGCAGCGGTGCTTACCGTACACGTTCAGTAAGAATAGAAGAACTGCTCTGATGGGGATGCCCGATCGGGGCAGTTCTTTTTTCAAGTTTTTACGGCGCGAGTAAAATTTGACAGCCCAAAATGAGTATGGTAGAGTGAGAAAGAAAGACGGCAGAAGGGGGGCAGAGGAGATGCTTTGAATCTGGCAGAAAACAGAAAAACAGAAGCTGGAGCCGGTAGGAATGGGAACGGCGTTCCCATTTTTAAAGGAAAAGAACCATGTAGTTTCTATCATCGGCGGCGGCGGAAAAACGACGCTACTGTACGAGATGGCAGGCTTTTGCGTAAAAAACGATCAGAAGGTACTGGTGACAACTTCGACGCACATTTACCGTCCGCCGAAAGAATGGCATGACCAGAGTCTGGAAGCGGTCGAAAGAAAACTTCGCACAGGCCGCGCAGCGATTATCGGGAGTGCCTGCCGGGATCCGGAAAAGCTTTCCATGCCGGAAACGGAACTATTTGAAGAGGCACGCAAAAAGGCCGATCTGACGCTGATCGAGGCGGACGGCGCGAGGCACCTGCCGTGCAAGGCACCGGCGGAACATGAACCGGCGCTGCTTTCCTCTTCAGATCTTGTGATTGGTGTGACAGGTCTTTCGGCACTGGGACAGCCGCTTGGCAAGGGCTGCTTTCGGGCAGAACGGGCGGCGGAACTGCTTGGCTGTACGATGGAACACCATATCACGGAAGAAGATCTGGCACGGCTGATCGCATCGGAACAGGGACAGCAGAAGGATTTGAAAGGCAGAACGTTTTATGCGGTACTGCACCAGTATGAGGAAAAAGAACACCGGGCGGCCGCAGAGAAACTTGTGGAGCTGCTGCGCAGGCAGGGGATCGAGCATGTTCTGGTTACGTGCGCGACAGGAAACAGAAGACAAAGCGGTGAGAACACGAATCCCTGGTATGGGAGAGCAGAGCTTCCCGTGCGTGAAGCGGAAGAAGAGTGGGAACCCGGAGAATAAAACGGAAATAGAACGGAGGAGACAGATGGCGGAATTTACCCATTTTAAGAAAGACGGCAGCGCCGTCATGGTCGATGTCCATGAGAAGCCTGACACGTACCGGGCAGCATCGGCGACGGGAACCATACAGGTAAGCCCGGAGGTATTTGCAGCCGTGCGGGACCATACGGCGAAAAAAGGCGATGTGCTCGGCGTTGCACGGCTGGCAGGCATCATGGGGGCGAAGAAGAATGCGGAGTTGATTCCGCTGTGCCACATTGTGCCGCTGACGAACTGCGAAGTGACATTTACCACGGACGAGAATACAAATTCTATTACGGCCGTGTGCACCACATCATGTGTCGGAAAGACCGGCGTGGAGATGGAGGCGCTGACTGGCGTTTCCACAGCGCTGCTCACGATCTACGATATGTGCAAGGCGATGGACCGCGGCATGGTGATTCGTGATATCCACATTCTGGAAAAGGACGGCGGAAAGAGCGGTCATTATATCTATCAGAAAGAGGAAAAATAAAGCATGACAGAAAAGAAAGATTTCCCGGTTTTCCGGGTGGGAATTGTAACGTTAAGTGACAAAGGATATCAGGGCGAGCGCGAGGATAAGAGCGGCCCAAGGATCAAAGAGCTGCTTCCGGCGGAGCAGTATGAGGTCGTTTCGATGCGTCTTCTGCCGGATGAGCGGGCGATGATCGAGGAGGAACTGATCCGGCTTGCCGATCTGGAGCAGTGCGATCTTGTCCTCACGACAGGCGGCACGGGATTTTCCATGCGGGATGTGACACCGGAGGCAACTCTGGCGGTATCCGGCCGTGTGGCACCTGGCATCGCGGAGGCGATCCGCGCGGGCAGCATGGCGATCACAAAACGGGCGATGCTGAGCCGGGCAGTGAGTGCAATCCGTCATCGGACGCTGATTATCAATCTGCCGGGAAGCCCGAAGGCGGTGGAAGAGAGTCTTGGATTTGTACTTGATACCCTGCCGCATGCGTTGGGACTTCTGCGCGGAACGGACGGAGAGTGCGGAAGAAGCTGAAAAAAGAGGGAACAGGTAACGATGGAAGAAGAAAAAATTATTTTCTGTAAGAGCGGCGGCTGTACGGCAAAGCTCGGGGCAGGCGTGCTCGAACATATTCTGGAGAAGCTGCCGAAAGGGGAAAAGGATCCGAATCTGCTGGTGGGCTATGACAGCAAAGACGATGCATCCGTCTACCGGCTGACGGACGACCTTGCGATGGTCCAGACGCTGGATTTCTTTCCGCCGGTGGTGGAGGATCCGTACACGTTTGGAAAAATTGCGGCGGCGAATGCCTTAAGCGACATCTATGCGATGGGCGGAGAGGTGCGGACAGCCCTGAATATCGTCTGCTTTCCGGAACAGATGGATCTGAATGTCCTCGGAGAAATCATGCGCGGCGGCGCGGAAAAGGTGCAGGAGGCGGGCGGATCGCTCTCCGGCGGTCATTCGATTGCGGATGACAGTGTAAAATACGGCCTTTCTGTCACGGGAACCGTGCATCCGGACCGGATCTGGCAGAACAATACTGGCCGCGTGGGTGATCTGCTCATTCTGACGAAACCGCTCGGAACCGGCATTCTCTGTGCGGCGCACCGCGTCGGGGAGGAAAACCCGGGGGGATTTCAAAAGGCAGTGGAATCGATGATGACGCTGAATAAGTACGCCTCGGAGACGGCACGGAAGTATAACATTCATGCCTGTACCGATGTAACGGGCTTTAGTTTCCTAGGACATCTGCATGAGATGATGGAGTCGGGCGTGTCCTGCCATATCTGGGCGGATCAGATTCCGGTGTTCCCGGGGGCTGTGGAAGCGGCGGAGGAGTTTCTGATCACTGCGGCAGGCCAGCGGAACCGGAATCATCTGGAGCAGCATGTGACCTTTAAGGATATACCGTTCGGCATGCAGGAGGTGCTGTTTGACCCGCAGACATCGGGAGGGCTTCTGATGGCCGTGGATGCCGTGGATGCAGAAAAAATGCAGAGAAAACTGCTGGAGCAGGGGATTCCGGCAGCAATCGTTGGAAAAATCACAGAGCCGGCAGGAACCGAAATTTATGTGACACAGAGCAGGAAATGGTAAGGCAGGGAGAATGAAAAATGGCAGAGATGGAGAAAAAGACAGTAAACGCAATGGGTGATGTGTGCCCGGTACCGCTGGTAAAGGCAAAAAATGCGATTGCAGAACTTGCGGGAAGCGGAAAAGTGGAGGTTCTGGTGGATAATGAAATCGCCGTGCAGAACCTGGAAAAAATGGCGCAGCAGAAAGGATATGGCTTTCTGGTAAAAGAGAAGAAAGAAAAAGAGTATCATGTGGAGTTCACCGTATCGGAAACAGAGCCGGCTGAAACAGAAGAGAAAACCGTATGCCTCGTACCGGCGGCAAAGAAAACAAAACTCGTCGTTCTTTCTGCAGACCATATGGGCGAAGGAGCCGAGGAGCTGGGTAAAATTCTGATGAAGAGCTTCCTTTATGCACTGACCCAGCAGGATGAGCTGCCGGATACGATTCTGTGCTACAACGGCGGTGCAAAGTTGACCTGCGAGGGTTCCGAGTCCCTGGAGGATCTGAAAGATCTGGCAGCGCGCGGCGTTGAAATTCTGACCTGTGGAACATGCCTGAACTTCTACGGCATCACCGAAAAGCTGCAGATCGGCAGTGTGACCAACATGTATGACATCGTGGAGCGCATGAGCAGCGCAGACCGCGTGATTAAGCCATGATTTACCTCGATTCGGCGGCAACGTCGCTGTGGCATCCAAAAGAAGCAGAGGAGCGTATGATCCAGGCACTGCGCGGCTGTGGAAATGCAGGCCGCGGTGCACACGATGCGACACTGGATGCGGGCCGCATCGTCTTTGAGACGAGAATGCGGCTGGCAGAGTTGTTTCACGCGGAGAGTCCGGAGCGGATTGCATTTACGTGCAACGATACGGAGGCACTGAACACGGCAATTTTCGGACTCTTCGGGCCGGGGGATCATGTGATCACGACAGTCTGCGAGCATAATTCCGTTCTGCGCCCGCTGTATGCACTGGAAAAACAGGGACTGGAGCTTTCCGTGATTCCGGCGGATGTATCTGGAAGGATCGATTATGATCAGATGGAAGCGGCAGTGCGGAAAAACACGAAAGCGTTTGTCGTCACGCATGCCTCCAACCTGACCGGAAATATCACGGATCTTGCGCGGGTGTGCGAAATTGCGGAACGCCATTCCCTGCGTCTGATCGTCGATGCGGCGCAGACAGCGGGGATTCTGCCGATTGATGTACAGAAAAGCGGGATCGACGTGCTCTGTTTTTCCGGCCACAAGGGACTATTAGGGCCGCAGGGAACCGGCGGAATCTACGTTCGTCCCGAACTTTCGATCCGGCCGCTCAAAATGGGCGGAAGTGGAATCCGAAGCTATGAAAAAGAACAGCCTGCGGCGATGCCGGAGCATCTGGAAGCGGGAACTTTAAATGTCCACGGAATTGCGGGACTTCTGGGAGCGCTGGAATATCTGGAGAAGACGGGGATTGAAATGATTTACAAAAGAGAGAGGGAGCTGATGCATCTCTTTCTGGAGGAAATTCAGGGAATCCCGGGACTTACTTTATATGGAACAGACGATCTGCAGCAGCGGGTACCAACGGCGGCATTAAACATCGGCTCCTATGATTCGGGATATGTCAGCGACTGGCTGTATGAGAACTATGGTATTGCAGTCCGAAGCGGGGCACACTGCGCGCCGCTGATGCACGAAGCACTCGGGACACGGGAGCAGGGAGCCGTGAGGTTCAGCTTTTCCCATGTACTGACGGAAGAAGAAGTCCGGATTGCCGCGCAGGCTCTGCGGGAGTTTGCCGAAGAAGAAATGCAGCAGTGAGAGAGGCGGCAGCCGGCATCTGGGATACAAAAGAAGCTGGAAAAAGGAAGAAACGATATGAGACAGCGAAAAGAAACCTGGATTCTGACGTTTGCGGGGACAACGCAGGCGATGCAGATGGAGCAGTATGCGAGAGCGCACGGCCTGCCGGGAAGGATGATCCCCGTTCCGCGGGAAATTACGGCGGGCTGCGGCCTTTCCTGGAAAGCAGCGCCGGAAGAGGGAAAAGAAATCCTTGCGGCACTTCAGACGGCGGGACTTGCCTATGAGGCGGAGTACCGTGTGCTGTTGTAGAGGTGTGAGGTGGAAATGGAAGAAAAAGAAGAAACATTACGACAGAAGCTGCGGTACGACATGCGGCTGCGCGTCAGCCGGACGGATCATGCCTTCGGTCCCGGTGTGGCGGAGCTGATGGAGCATGTGGAAGCAACCGGCTCCCTTTCGAAGGGCTGCAAATGCATGCAGATGGCGTACTCGAAGGGATGGAAAATCTTAAAGCGCGCCGAGGAGGATCTCGGCATCCCGCTGGTACAGGGCAACCGGGGCGGCAGCAACGGCGGCCAGACGGTACTGACCCCGGAGGGAAAAGAATTCCTGAAGCGGTACCGGAAGTTTGAACAAGAAGTCCGCGCAGGCGCCGATGCGTCGTTTCAGAAGTGGTTTGGAACAGAAGAAAAATAACATTTTTTACGGGGACACGTTGACAAAACGGGTCCTTTCCTGTATTTTTATTAATGGAAAAAGCGTTATTCTCGAACAAGAATAACGAAGCAGGCCGCGGAAGACGGAAGAAAACGGCTGCTGCTGAAACGAAAGAAGGAAGACAGCGAAGATGAAAAAGAAAGATCTGATCGTGGTACGGGGAGCAGGAGATCTTGCAACCGGTACGATCCATCGTCTGAAAAAAGCGGGCTTTCGTCTGCTGGTTCTGGAAGCAGAGCACCCGGCGGCGATCCGGCGGCAGGTGGCTTTGAGCGAAGCGGTATATGCCGGCAGTGCCAGGGTAGAGGACGTGGAAGCCGTGCGCATGGACGTGGATCTCGCAGAGAAAAAGAACCGGAAAGAACTTCTGGAACAGGAAATGGAACGGATCTGGAAGAAAGATGGTGTTCCGGTGCTCGTGGATCCGGCGGGACTAAGCATTGCAGCACTTCGCCCGGCCGTCGTGGTCGATGCGATTCTGGCGAAGAAAAATCTCGGGACGACAAAAGAGATGGCGCCGCTTGTGATTGCCCTCGGACCGGGCTTTACGGCAGGAGAAGATGTGGATGTTGTAATTGAGACGAAGCGCGGTCATAATCTTGGACGCGTGATCCGAAGCGGAAGCGCGGTTCCGAACACTGGCATTCCGGGCATCATCGGCGGGTACGGAAAAGAGCGTGTGATGCATGCACAGGCGGAAGGTATTCTGCGGAATGCGGCTTCGATCGGAGACATTGTGGAAGCCAGGGCTGTGATTGCAGAGATTGAGACAGAAAACGGGACGGTACCTGTGGAAGCATCTCTCTCCGGTCTGCTGCGCGGGCTGATCCGCGACGGCTATCCGGTGACGAAGGGATTTAAGATTGCGGACATCGATCCGCGGAAAGAAGAACTGCAGAACTGCTTCACGATTTCCGATAAGGCGCGGTGCATCGCCGGAAGCGTGCTGGAAGTGATCTGCGGGGAACTGGAATAGATTCAAATAGAAAAAGTGAGGCGTTTCAGATGAAACTGATGAAAACAGAAGACGCGGTAGGCCAGGTGCTCTGCCACGATATTACACAGATTATCAAAGGTGTGACAAAAGATGCGGTATTCCGCAAAGGCCACATCATTACAGAAGAAGATATTCCGGTGCTTTTAAGTGTCGGAAAGGACAACATTTACATCTGGGAAAAGGACGATACAATGCTGCATGAAAATGAGGCGGCACAGATTCTTTACGATATGTGTAAAAACGATCACATGCATCCGTCCGATGTCAAAGAAGGAAAAATTGAACTGATCGCGGACTGCGACGGTCTTTTGAAAGTGGACCGCGAGAAGCTGAAAAAAGTAAACAGCCTCGGCGAGATGATGATTGCGACGCGCCACGGTGATACATACGTGAAAAAAGGCGACAAACTGGCGGGGACGAGAATTATTCCGCTCGTCATCAAAAAAGAGAAGATGGAGACGGCACAGGCAGTCTGTTCCGACGGGCCGATCCTGACCTTAAAGCCGTTCCACAAGAAAAAATTTGCGGTTCTGACAACGGGAAATGAAGTGTATTACCATCGGATCGAGGACACCTTCACACCGGTTATCCAGGAAAAGCTGGCAGAATTCGGCGCGGAGATGATCTTTCATGAGGTTTACGATGATGATGCATCGAAGATCACAGACGGATGCCGCCGCGCGATGGAAGCGGGTGCCGATCTTGTCTTCTGCACCGGAGGAATGAGTGTGGATCCGGACGACAAGACGCCGCTGGCGATCAAAAATACCGGAGCACGCATCGTTTCCTACGGCGCGCCGGTGCTGCCGGGAGCCATGTTCCTTCTGGCGTATGCCGAAAACGGAACACCGATCGTCGGCCTGCCGGGATGCGTCATGTATTCGAAACGGACGATTTTCGATCTTGTCCTACCGCGCCTCATTGCAGATGATGAGGTGACAGCGGAGGAGCTGGCCGGTCTTGGCGAGGGCGGTCTCTGCCTGAACTGCAAGGTCTGCACCTTCCCGAACTGCGGTTTTGGAAAAGGCAGATAAACGATGAAGGATCAGTATGGCAGAACGATAGATTACCTGCGGATTTCCATCACGGACGCGTGCAATTTGAGATGCCGGTACTGTATGCCGGAGAGTGCGGCGGGCTGTGCACTGGAGCAGGCGGAACAGAATCCACCGCTTACCGTCGAAGAGATGCTGAAGATTGTGCACGCCGCGGCTGGGCTTGGCATCACGCATTACCGGATTACCGGAGGGGAACCGCTGGTAAGAAAAGAGTGCGTGGAGCTGGTGCAGAAAATAAAAGCAGTGCCGGGCACCGCATCCGTTGGGATCACGACGAATGGCGTGCGCCTGGCATCGTGTGCGAGGGATCTGAAGGCGGCCGGCTGTGACAGTGTGAATGTGAGCCTGGATACCGTGGATGCGGCAGAGTTTGCGGCGCTTACCGGACGCGATGCTCTGGAGCAGGTAAAGCAGGGCATCTGCGCGGCCAAAGAGGCGGGTCTTTTAGTGAAGCTGAATGCGGTGCATCGAAAAGAACTGCATGCGCAGGAACTGATTGAATTTGCAGAGCAGGAAAAAGTCCCGGTGCGGTTCATCGAGGTGATGCCGGTGGGCGCCGGAAAATCGTACGTGGGTCCGTCGAATGAGGCGCTGAAAACAGAGCTGGAACAGTGGTACGGAGCGTGCACGCCGGACCGGGAAAAAGAAGGAAATGGTCCTGCGGCTTATGTGCGGTACGAAAAGCTGTCGATGCCCGTCGGCTTTATCAGCGCGATCCACGGAAAGTTCTGCGGAAGCTGCAACCGCATACGGCTGACAAGCCGCGGCTTTTTAAAGCTCTGTCTCTGCTATGAGAACGGCGTGGATCTGCGGGAGGTTCTGCAGAACGGAACGGCGGCGGATCTGCGGGATGTGATGGCACAGGCAATCTTAAAAAAGCCGATGGAACACTGCTTTGAGCGGCCGAAGGATATGACAGAGCACCACCTGATGTCCGGTATCGGCGGATGAAATGACGGCGGTTCGAAAAGAAGAGGAAACAAAAGAAATGGGAAAAATCATAGGAATCTGTATCAGTGAAAAACGGGGAACGGCAAAGCACGAGGTGGAAACGGCGAAGCTGGTGGAAGACTGGGGCATCGAGGGCGATGCACACGCCGGGCACTGGCACCGCCAGGTGAGCCTTTTGTCGTATGAAAAAATAGAAGCCTTCCGTGCAAAAGGGGCGGATATTCCGCTCGGCGCCTTCGGGGAAAACCTGATCGTGGAAGGATATGATTTCCGGAATCTGCCGGTCGGCACGCGGTTTTCCTGCGGGGATGCGCTGCTTGAGATGACGCAGATCGGAAAGGAGTGCCACAGCCACTGCGAGATTTTCAAACGCATGGGTGAATGCATCATGCCGCGGGAGGGCGTTTTCGCGGTGGTGCTGCGCGGCGGCACGATTCAAAAGGGTGACACCATCGAACTGGTGACGGAAAAGTAGACCAGAGATCAGACACAAGGAGAGGAAACATGGACGAACTTTACCGGAAACTGCTTGCACAGCTGGAAGAGGGACAGGACACGGTTCTTGCCTTTATCACCGAAGGGGGCGGCTCCATTCCGCGCACGACGGGCGCCTATATGCTGGTCGGCCGGGAAGGACGGATTTTCGGAACTATCGGCGGCGGAAACCTGGAATATCAGGCGGTTCTGCATGCGCAGGAGCTGGTGCAGGAGAAGAAAAGTGAATACAGAGAATACGATCTCGGAACCGGAGAGGGGAAGGGGCTTGGCATGGTCTGCGGCGGCAGAGTGAAGGTGTGCTTCTATTTTATGAATGGAGCGCACGGCGAAGCAGAAAGTCTGGCGCAGGCGCTTGCGGCGCAGGAGCAGTACCGCAGTTACTGGATTTTTTTTGCGCTGGACGGAACCGGCATCCGCGTGCTGGAAAAAGAAGCGTGGGAAATGCTTCCGGCGGCACAGGAAAAAGCGGGCCACTGCCGGATTCTGGAACTGGACGGGAAAACGTATTACGCCGAGGAATTCTGCTACGACGGAAAGGTTTATCTGTTCGGCGGCGGCCATCTGGCCCAGGAACTCGTTCCGGTGCTGCATCATCTGGATTTCTGCTGTATCGTACTCGATGACCGGGAGGAATATGTGGACAAAGCATTGTTCCCGGATGCCGGGCAGACCATGCTGGTGGATTTTACGAAACTGGACGAGATTCTTTCGATCCGGAAAAATGATTATCTCGTGATTGTGACACGCGGCCACCGGTGCGATGCGGATGCCGAGGCGTTTGCGCTTCGCACCGGCGCGTCGTACATCGGTGTGGTGGGAAGCCGCAGAAAGACAAAGTATGTGCGCGAAAAACTGGAAGCGCAGGGTTTTACCGGAGAACAGCTCGACAGTGTCTATGCCCCGATCGGAATCGAGATCGGAAGCGAGACGCCGGCGGAGATTGCAATCAGCATTGCCGCACAGCTCATTCAGATCCGGTCAGCAAAAACCGGAAAACGAAAAGGTGCACATCCGGCGCTTCATACGTAAATATACAAAATGAGGAGTCAATTATCATGAAAACGAAAACCGTATCCATTCTTCTGATGGCAGCTATGGCACTTTCTCTTGCCGCATGCGGATTTTCCAATTCCACAGATTCTTCCAGTAAGAGCAGCTCCAAGGCAGAGAGCACATCTGCATCCAGCGCTTCTTCGGAAGCAGAGAGCGCATCCAGCGCCAAGAGCACAGCAGACGGCGAAGTATTTGACGATACCACTGTCACCGTATTTGCCGCAAAGAGCCTGAACTCCGTAATGGAGACGCTGATCAGCGAGTACAATAAGACCCAGCCGAATGTCAAACTGGTTGGAAGCTATGACAGTTCAGGAACTCTGATGACACAAATCGAAGAGGGTGCATCCTGCGACGTATTCTTCTCCGCAGCAGCAAAACAGATGGATCAGCTTGAGGAAGAGAATCTTCTGGTTGAGGGAACCCGCCACAATATCGTAAACAATCAGGTCTGCGTTGTAACCTATGAGGGAAGCAATACAGAAGTTACGGGCCTGGAGGATCTGAACAAGGCATCCAGCATCGCACTGGCAGACGGTTCCGTTCCGGTTGGAAAATACACAAGAGAAGCACTGGTCAATGCAGGCATTCTGGAGAAAGCAGACGACGTATCGGCCATCACAACCCAGCAGGTTTCCGAAGCGCTCAGCGGCGTGGAAATCAATGAGTGTGCAAACGTAGGAGCCGTTACTTCCGCTGTTGCAGAGGGATCCAACGAGGTTGGTACGGTTTATTATTCCGATACCTACGGTCTGGAGGACCGTCTGAAGGTTCTGCAGGTCGTTCCGTACGATCTGACCGGAAATGTCATTTACCCGGCAGCACAGGTTGTCAACAAAGAGGCAGATGAGACCGAGCAGGCAGCAGCGAAAGACTTTGTAGAGTTTCTGACTTCCGATGAGGCAGCCGCCATCTTCCGGAATTATTACTTTGATACAGAGGCAGAATAAAAAGAAGATCCCACAAAAAACAGCAGGGATTTGGAATCACCGTCCGAAAAAGAAAGATTTCGTTTTTACGGACGGTGGTTTTGCATCAGAGAAAATCCGGGCAGGATGCGTGATGCAGGTATGCAGGGCTGCCGTGGATAGAAAGGAAATGTTATGCAGGAAATACTGGATTTTTTACAGTCACTGGACTGGAGCCCGCTTGTCATTTCGATCAAGACCGGTATTGTGGCGACGATTCTGTCCTTTTTCTTTGGCATTTTTGCCGCACGTGCGGTGATGAAGCTGCGTCCCGGCGCGCGTGCCGTGATTGACGGCTTTCTGACCCTTCCGATGATTCTGCCGCCGACCGTTGCAGGCTTTTTCCTGCTTCTGATTTTCAGCCTCCGCCGTCCGTTTGGTGCTGCACTATATGAGAATTTCGGTATCAAGGCAGTGCAGACATGGCTTGGCTGTATTCTGGCGGCAACGATCATCGCATTTCCGCTGATGTACCGCAATACGAGAGCGGCATTTGAGCAGGTGGATACGAACCTGATCTATGCGGCGCGGACGCTTGGTATGTCGGAGTGGAAGATTTTCTGGAAAGTGGTTATCCCATCGGCAGGTCCCGGCGTGCTCTCCGGTACGGTGCTGGCATTTACAAGGGCGCTCGGTGAGTACGGTGCGACGTCGATGCTGGCCGGAAATATTCCGGGAAAGACGGGTACCGTTTCCCAGAAAATCGCAATGGTGATTCAGGACGGGGATTATAAAACGGCGGGTTTTTGGTCTGTTGTCGTACTGCTCGTCGGATTCCTTGCGATGACGGCAATGAACCTTCTGGGTAACCGGAGAAAGAAAAATCAGAAACAGTGGTAGAGGATAAAGAATGGCGCTTGAAGTAGATATTACGAAAAAGCTGGACGGATTTTTTATGCATATGCAGTTCCGGGCGGAGCGGGAGATTTTTGCGATTCTCGGCGCGTCGGGCTGTGGAAAAAGCATGACCTTAAAGTGCATCGCCGGAATCGAAAAGCCGGATGAAGGGCGGATTGTCCTTGACGGCAAGGTGCTGTTTGATTCGGAGAAAAAAATCAATCTGCCGCCGCAGAAGCGGAAAGTCGGTTATATGTTCCAGGATTACGCCCTGTTTCCGCATATGAATGTTGTGCAGAATATTGAGGCAGGCATGGGAAAACGGCCGGACCGGAGCCGGACGGAATCGTTGATCCGCCAGTTTCAGCTGGAAGGGCTGGAGAAAAAGATCCCGGGACAGCTTTCCGGCGGACAGAAACAGCGCGTCGCGATGGCACGGATGCTCGCAGCAGAGCCGGAGCTGATTCTGCTCGACGAGCCGTTTTCAGCGCTCGATACCTATCTGAAATGGCAGTTGGAGCAGGAGATGTACAAACATCTGAAGGAGGCCGGAAAACCGGTCATCTTCGTATCACACAACCGCGATGAGGTGTACTGCCTCTGCGATACGGTCAGCTGTATGAACCGGGGAAAGATGGAAGTCATGGAACCGCTGAAGGAATTTTTCCAGAATCCGAAGACGCGCACAGCGGCAATTTTGTCGGGCTGCAAGAACATTTCGGCGGCCGAGCGGGTGGATGCGCACACGCTGCGGGCCGTGGACTGGGGCGTAACGCTGCACGTAAAGGAGCGGGAAATTGCAGACGATATCCGCGCAGTCGGCATCCGGGCACATTTTCTGGCCACAGTAGAAAGGCCGGGTGAGGAAAATGTATTTCCGGTCAACGAATCCGAAATCTGGGAAGATCCGTTTGAATGGAACATTTCGTTCCGGAAGAATGCCGAATGCAGCTGGCTGCAGTGGAAGATCGCAAAAACAGACTGGAGCCCGGAAATGGGGATTCCAAAGGAGCTGTATCTGAAGGAGGAAGATATTCTGCTGCTGACGGATTCCTGATGCTGGTGTGACAGATTTGGATAAAAAAAGATTGTTTTCGAAATCGTGATCGTGTTTCGAAAACAATCTTTTTTCATCGTTTACAGATTCATTACATGGTGATCCAGCCGAATGCATTTGCCACGGAACTGAACAGAATGATCAGTGCAAACACCGGGCAGAGATACTGGATCATGACAAGAAAGATTTTCTTTCTGCGGAAGCGGCTCTCGCCATGGATGATTTCTTCCTCGATTTTTGCCACACCGATGACTCTCGAAACGAGAAGACAGGTGGCAATGGCAGCAATTGGCATCATTACGGAGTTTGTCAGGAAGTCGAAGAAATCCAGGAACTGCATGCCAAGAATGGTGACGGAGGAAAACGGTCCGTAGCCAAGGCAGGAGAGCGTTCCGAGCGTAATCATGATAACGCCGATCAGAACGGTCGATTTTTTACGGCCCCAGCCGAGCTCATCCTCAAAGGTGGAAACGGCGCTTTCTGTCAATGCAATGGAGCTGGTCAGTGCGGCAAACAGCACCAGAAGGAAAAACAGAATACCGATCACAGTGCCAAAGCCCATATTGGCGAATACCTTCGGGATGGTGATAAACATCAGGGAAGGTCCTGCCTGCAGGGTATCCGGATTTCCGCCGGAGAAGGCAAAGACGGCAGGAATGATCATCAGGCCTGCCATGATCGCAATGGCAGTGTCAAAGATTTCGACGTTGCGTGTGGAATCCTCAATCGAGGTGTCTTTTTTCATGTAGGAGCCAAAGGTGATCAGAATACCCATCGCAATCGAGAGGGAGTAGAACATCTGTCCCATGGCGGCAACAACGGACATCCATGAAAAGTTTTTGAGGTTCGGAACAAGGAAATACTTCACGCCTGCCAGTGCGCCCGGTCTTGTTACGGAATAAACGGTAATGATAACGGAAAGGACGATCAGAATCGGCATCATCACCTTGGAAACGCGTTCAATGCCGTTTCGCACACCGGCGTAGATGATGGCGACCGTAATAAGGCAGAAAACGGCAAAACAGAGCTCTGTGGAAACTCCGTTTGAGATGAAGCCGGAAAAATAGCCGTCCTCTGCGAGCAGGGTACTGTTGCCCTTCACGTATTCGATCAGATATTTGATGACCCATCCTCCGATGACAGAGTAGTATGGAACGATCAGAATCGGGATAATGGCGTTGATCCAGCCCCCGGCGGAAAGCCATTTCGATTTGCCGAACGACTGGAAAGCGCCGACCGGGCTTTTTCGTGTCATGCGTCCGATGGCGGACTCGGCAACGATCATGGAGTAGCCGAAGGTGAGCGCCAGCAGGATATAAATGAGGAGGAAAATTCCTCCGCCGTATTTTGCTGCGAGGTAGGGAAAACGCCAGATATTTCCAAGTCCGACGGAAGCGCCTGCTGCAGCCAGCACGTAACCGATTTTGCCGGAAAACGAGCTGCGGGATTTGTTGTGTTTGTTCATAGAGTTCCTTCCTTTTGTGTGTTACAAAAATTTTGGGTTTATGGTCAGTTCTTGAAGATTTTTTATGCTGACACCATAAAGAAGATTGTAACATTATTGGGAAGGAAAGTCACTACTAAATTTTTTATTTTTTGCTGTCCGGCAGGGATTCCCCGGCCAGTTCCGCCATCAGCTCCGGCACAGTGGTCATGTGATCGAGACGCCATGCGTTTTCCCCGCAGAAAAGAAGAGCGTTGTCGGTATCGCCATCGGCAGCGCGGGCCAGGGCTGTGGTAATACAGTAGGGAATGGAGGCTTTGTCGCATTTTTTGAGGCACTGGTAGCAGTGTGAGATTTTTTCCCGTTCCTGTTCGCGTTCCGTCAGAAACGGATTGCGGATTGCGCGGCCCGGCATGCCGACCGGACTGTGCATGATCGTGATATCTTCTTTTTTTGCATTCAGGTATGCCTGTTTGTAGCGGGGAGCGGCATCGCATTCTTCCGTGACAACGAAACGGGTAGCCATCTGGACGCCTGCGCAGCCAAGCGACAGATAGTGAAGGATATCCTCATGGGTGTAGACGCCTCCGGCAAAGACGACGGGGATGGTACAGGCATATTTTTCTTCGTAGCCATGTACAATCTGCAGAATTTCCCGGATTTCGTCATCGTAGCCGCGCCGTGCTGTTTCTTCCACGGTTTCGGCGGAGTAGCCGAGATGGCCTCCGGCTGCAGGACCTTCGATGACAACGAGATCAGGAACGCGGTGATAGTGATTGTCCCAAAGCTTCAGAAGAACCTTGGCAGTCCGGGGAGGGGAAACGATAGGGGCGAGCTTGATGGAGCTTCCCTTTGTGTATTTTGGCAGATCGGTCGGGAGACCGGCCCCGGAGATGATGAGATCGGCTCCGTTTTCGATGCAGCAGCGGACGTATTCCTCGTAGTGGGTCAGAGCGCACATGATATTGACGCCGATGATGCCGCCGTTTGAGATTTCTTTGGCGCGGCGGATGTGGAAGGCGAGGGCGCGAAGATTGGCGCTTAAGGGATCACGCGCGAATTCCGGATCGCGCCAGCCGGGCTGGGCAGCGGAGATGACGCCGATTCCGCCGGCTTTGGCAACGGCACCGGCGAGGGATGAGAGGCTGATGCCGACGCCCATTCCGCCTTGGATGATGGGGTATCTGGCAACTAAATTTCCTATTTTTAATTCTGGAAGCATATAAATTCTCCTTTTTTGATAAACGGACGATCCAGTGGCTGCCGCCGCGCCGTGGATCTGGTTATTGGTGACGAATAAATAGAATAAATATGTGATGTAAAATACTTTAGCATGTGGTTTTTAAAACTAGATATATAATACTTTGAATATCAAAGTATGTCAAGAGGGAAAATGAAAAAGGTGATTGCGGGGGGTGGGGAGGTGTGGTAGAGTGGGTGGTAGAAAGTAAATTTGAGACAGGAGGATATGGGACATGTTAAGGGATCTGGTGTTGAAGAACAGGAGTTATCGTGGTTTTGATGAGTCGGTGCGGATTTCGCGGGAGACGTTGGAAGGGTTTGTGGATTGTGCGCGGCTTTGTCCTTCGAGTGTGAATAAGCAGCCGTTGAAGTATTTTCTGGCGTGGGAGCCGGAAGAAGTGGAGAAGGTGCAGGGACTGACAAAGTGGGCGCGGGCGCTGCCGGAGATGGTTTTGCCGCATCCGGGAAAACGGCCGACGGGCTTTGTTGTGATCTGTCAGAATAAGGGGATTGATGAGAATCTGAACCGGTATCAGAAGGATGTCGGGATTGTGGCGCAGACGATGCTGCTTGCGGCTGTGGAGCAGGGGCTTGGCGGCTGCATGATCGGGAATTTTCAGGCGGACGAGGTGATGGAAGTGCTTGGACTGCCAGAGGAGATCCGGCCGCTTTTGATTGTGGCGTTTGGAAAACCGGCGGAGGAGATTCATCTGGTAGATGTGCCGGAGGATGGGAATACGAATTATTACCGGGATGAAAATGATGTGCACTATGTGCCGAAGAGAACGCTGGCGGATGAATTGCTGAACTGAAGATAGAAACTGAAGATAGAGCCGGAAAATTCCGGAAAAATGTCGGATGAACCGTCCTAAAAAGTTAGATCTAAAAAATCTGATTTCTTGGGGCGGTTCAAAGAATCCGGCATTTTTTTACTTTACAGGAAACTTCGTTGAATTTTCCTGTAAAGTAAAAAGCCCTCCGGGCAGGATCGCACTGCGGCGGAGGGGAAAGGAAAGCACAGGCTCTTATTAGTTTCGGTGTAGCCCGAAAAAGGGAAAATGTCCCATACTTTCTGGCAATCCGGGAGATGTCTGGTGGGCAGGAAATGGTGCAAATAAAGATGTTTTTTCCTGCAAAACAGAACCTTTTTTCTCGAAAGGGATCATGATAAAATGAGAAAAAATGGGGGAATTTTCAAAAATAAGGTGGAGGAGGATATTGAAATGAAAATTTATCACGCACAGGTGAATCATCTGGAAAATCCAATGGGGTTCCGAATGGAGAGAACGGTCTTTTCCTGGAAAGTGAAAGACGCGGAAGGAAAAAAACAGAGCTATGCGAGAATCCGTGTAGCATCGGATGCAGCGATGGAGCATCTGCTGTTTGATTCCGGAGAGGATGATAAGGCGAGCAGTCTTTTCTATCCGGTGAAGCTGGATCTGGAGCCGAGAACGCGGTATTACTGGAACGTGGAAGCGGGCAGTGATGCCGGGGAGACGGCGGTGAGTGAAGTACAGTTTTTTGAGACCGGAAAACGGAATGAAGCATGGACAGGAAAATGGATTTCCTGTGACAGTAAGGAGAACCGTCATCCATATTTTGAAAAAGAAATTGTTCCGGCAAAAGAGGTAGCGAAGGCCAGGCTGTATGTCTGCGGACTTGGACTGTATGAGGTGTATGTGGATGAGAAGCGTGTCGGGGATGAGTACCTGACGCCGTACAGCAATGATTACAATGAATGGGTACAGTATCAGACGTATGATGTGACAGAGGAGGTTTCAAAACAGGGAATGCTCCGTGTGCTGCTTGGAAACGGCTGGTACAAGGCGCGGTTTGGATTCAGTGCGTTTGAGGACAAGGGATTTTACGGCAATGAGTGGAAGCTGATTGCGGAGCTGCATCTGACGTATGCGGACGGTTCGGAAGAGGTGATTGGCACGGATGAATCGTGGCAGGTGCGGCGCAGTAAAATTGCATTCTCGAATCTTTACGACGGTGAGCACCGGGACGACACGCTGTCGGAACTGCCATTGGAGAAGGCGGTTTTTTGTGAGGCACCAAAAGGAGAACTGACGGAACGCATGAGCCTTCCGGTGACGATTCATGAGACGTTTGAACCTAAAGAACTGCTTCATACTCCGGCCGGCGAGCTGGTCTTCGATATGGGGCAGGAGTTTACGGGAATTTTCAAGCTGCATGTCAACGTGCCGGCAGGAACCAAAATTCATGTTCAGACAGGTGAGATTTTGCAACGCGGCAATTTCTACAATGACAATCTGCGGAGTGCAAAATCCGAATACATCTATATTTCCGATGGAACCGAAATGGATCTTGTGCCGCATTTTACGTTCTACGGCTACCGTTACGTGAAGATCGAAGGCATTCCGGATCTGAAAAAAGAGGATTTCACGGGTCTTTCTTATTACAGCAACATCACAGCGACAGGCTGGATGAAAACAGGAAGTGATTTGGTCAATCAGCTCATCAGCAATGTGCGCTGGGGCTTAAAGTGCAATTTTGTAGATGTTCCAACCGACTGCCCGCAGCGTGACGAGCGTATGGGATGGACGGGAGATGCGCAGGTATTCTCGCCGACGGCGATGTATCTCGAAGATACGTATGCATTCTATGCAAAATACCTGTACGACATGGCAAAAGAGCAGAGCGTGCTCGGCGGAAAGGTGCCGCACGTGGTGCCGTCGTGCGGCGTCGAGGATGCAGCGTGTGTCTGGGGCGATGCGGCGTGCATCATTCCGTGGAATCTGTATCTGTTTTACGGGGACAAGAGCATTCTGGAAGATCAGTTTGTGAGCATGAAATCGTGGGTGGAGTACATCACGAAAGTGGATGGGGACAACCATGGCTGGCGATCTGTTTTCCACTTCGGCGACTGGCTGGCACTGGACAATCCGGTACAGGGCGCGGAGCAGGTCATGGGTGCAACGGACGAGGAGTTTATTGCAAACCTGTATTATGCGATCAGCGCAGGAATCGTGGCAAAAGCGGCCGGTGTGCTGAGATACCACGAGGAGCAGGAGAAGTATCAGAAGCTGTCCGAGGAGCAGTTTGCTGTGGTACAGGAAGAATATTACAGCGCAACAGGCCGCTGCTGCATCAAAACACAGACGGCGCTGCTGCTGACGCTGAAATACCATCTGTCAAAGAACGAAGAGCTGACAAAACGGCAGCTTCTGAAGCTGTTTGAGCAGAGTAACCACAAACTGAAGACGGGATTTGTCGGAACACCATTGCTGAACAATGTGCTCACCGACAACGGCATGAATGATCTTGCCTACGAACTGTTGCTGAACGAGGAATTTCCGGGTTGGCTTTATGAGGTTAAGCTTGGTGCAACTACCGTCTGGGAACGCTGGAATTCTCTTCTTGCGGACGGTACGATTTCCGGCATCAGCATGAACAGTATGAACCATTATGCTTACGGCTCCATCCAGGAATGGATGTTCCGTCACGTTGCCGGCATCAACACGATGGAATCCCATCCGGGTGCCAGGACCGTACAGTTTGCACCGACGCTGAACTGGGATTTGAGGTATGCAGAGGCAAAATATGATTCTGCATCGGGAATGTACAGCATTCGCTGGGAGCTTTCCGACAAAGAGCACGTGACCATCACCATGGATGTTCCGTTCGACTGTACCGCAGAGGCCATACTTCCAATGGTTGCCAAAAGTGAAAAAGAAGCGGTTGCAGAAGTGCTCGGATCAGAAGAAAACGGCAGATACCTGCTGGAGCCGGGACACTATGAGGTAAGCTATCAGCTTTCCGGTTGGAAAGAAAAAACGGCAGTATGTGTGGAATAAAACCGCAGTTTTTTTCAAAAAATAAGAAGCGAGGTGAACGCTGCAATTTTGCAATGGGACAAAATGAGAAAATTGTTCCAATTATTATGAAAAGAATGTAAATAAAAACAAATAATTTGGAAAATATACAAATTCATTTGTCTTATGAAAACGTTTATGGTACAATCTGACTAAGCGGTTACAAAAATGGAAGACAGAACGCAGACCCGAAAGTCTGACAAAAAAGAGACGGCAGAAAGGGACAGGATATGAAGAAGTGGACGGGGATGATTACCAATCTCACAATGTTGACACAATTCGGACTGTCCCTTGTGACGCCTCTTTTTCTTTGTCTGGCACTTTGCTGGTGGCTTTGCGACCGCTTTTCGGTTGGAACATGGATTTATCTGATCGGCTTTTTCTTTGGGATCGGAGGCGGTGCCGTGACAGCCTGGAAATTCGGGCAGAGCGTTCTGCGGCATCAGAAACGCATCGAGACGGAGCCGGACGGAAAAAAGAAGAAAAAGCGGGTGTCTTTCAACCGACATATTTAGAACGTGTCTGAAAAAGTTTTCACAGTTGACGAAGATCAAGTGGCAGAGAAAAGATTTCAGACTGATTTTAAGGGGAAAATCCATTAGAAAGGAAACAAGGCGATATGAGCAATTTCGGAGACAAGGTCCAGCCGGCCGTAAAAAA
This sequence comes from Blautia sp. TM10-2, assembly GCF_003480845.1. Classification (NCBI taxonomy): domain Bacteria; kingdom Bacillati; phylum Bacillota; class Clostridia; order Lachnospirales; family Lachnospiraceae; genus Blautia; species Blautia sp. TM10-2. Next base: position 125,691 of record NZ_QUJZ01000006.1, read on the forward strand.
GGAGACGAAAAATGTTGCCATCTATACTGTTGTCGGCGTGGTTGTGATGTGGGTCGGGTTTCTGATCCTGCACCTGATCTGGCCGGAAAAAATCCCATTTGACTATCGGGTGATCCTCGGGGGAATCGGAGGCGGTGCCGTTGCGGTGCTGAACTTTTTCCTGATGGGCATGGCAGTACAAAAAGCAGTGTCCGAGACAGACGAGGCGGGAGCAAAACGGCGGATGCAGGCAAGCTATTCGCAGAGAAACCTGATGCAGATGCTCTGGGCAATTCTGGCGATTGTGCTTCCATGCTTTCAGTTTGCCGCAGGAATCCTGCCGCTTTTAATTCCGGGAACGGCCATCAAGCTGAAGGGCATAAAAAACAGCATAAAGCGCTGAACCTGATCTTTGGCGAAAGCCGCAAAGACGGGACGGCGTTTTGAAACCGAAACAGCGAAGCAGCGATTCGGTTATGAGCAAGCAGCGAAGCGGATTGTGAAGATCCGCTTTGACAAAAGGTTCAAATTTTTTATTTTATCTCATACAGAGGAGGTGAGAAAAGAGAATGGAGGTTGATATCTCCGGTGCAAAAGTCTTTTTTACGATCCCTATCGATTTCCCGCTGTTCGGGAAAATTCAGATCAGCGAAACGCTGGTGGTAAGCTGGATTGTAATGGCACTCATTACCGGACTTTGCATCTGGCTTACAAGAGATTTGAAGGTGCGGAACATCTCCAAACGCCAGGCGATGGCAGAAATGATTGTGGAAACCGCAAACAAATTTGTCATCGGCAACATGGGAGAAAAATTCCGCTATCTGATTCCTTTTGTGTCGGCGCTTTTCGCGACCAGCGTTGTCTCAAACCTGATCAGCCTGATCGGACTTCGAAGTCCGACAGCGGATCTTTCCACCGAGGCGGCCTGGGCTGTTGTGGTCTTTATTATGATCACAACACAGAAGATCAAAACGAATGGTTTTGGCGGATATCTGAAAGGCTTTACGACTCCGATTGCGGTTATGACACCGTTTAACGTTTTGTCGGAGCTCGCAACGCCGATCAGTATGGCGTGCCGTCACTTTGGAAACATCCTTTCCGGCGTTGTGATCAATGCCCTGATCTACGGATCGCTGGCACTGGCAAGCGGAAAGCTGCTGGGACTGCTTCCCGGCGTGCTCGGAAGAACCCTTTCACAGATCCCGATTCTGGACGTCGGTGTCCCGGCTGTTCTGTCGGTCTATTTTGACTGGTTCTCCGGCGTGATGCAGGCCTTTATTTTCTGTATGCTGACTGTCATGTACATTGCGAATGCAGCAGAAGAAGGCTAAAGAGATTAAAAAATGAGGTTTACAAAAAGAAAATACAGGAGGAAAACAAGATGGATTTTCAGATTTTAGCAAAAGGTATCGCTCTCGCAGGATGCGCAATCGGCGCAGGATGCTCCCTGATCGCAGGTATCGGACCTGGTATCGGTGAAGGTAACGCCGTAGCAAAGGCACTTGAGGCAATCGGACGTCAGCCGGAATGCAAAGGTGATGTAACAAGTACGATGCTTCTTGGCTGTGCGATCGCAGAGACCACAGGTATTTACGGTTTCGTAACCGGCCTGCTTTTGATCTTCGTAGCACCGGGAATGTTCATGAACTTCCTGAAATAGTTGCAAGGAGTAAATGATTGCTAGGAGGAAAGAAACTATGCAGGTTCAGGAACTGGTAGGAATTGTCCCCTGGACTTTTATCGCACAGATCTGCAACCTCTTCATCCAGATGTATCTGATCAAACGGTTCCTTTTCAAACCGATCAATGAGATGCTGGAAAAACGGCGTGCGGCAGCCGATGCGGAGATCACAGACGCAGAGGCGGCAAAAAAAGAAGCCAACGCCATCAAAGAGGAATATGAGCAGAATATGCAGGAGGCCAAGGCAAAGGCCAACGAGATTCTCGAAAGCGCCAGAAAGACAGCGACGCTGCAGAGCGAGAAAATCGTAAAAGAGGCTTCCGAACAGGCAGCTGCCCTGAAAAACAAGGCAGAAAAAGAGATTGCCCAGGAGAAAAAGAAAGCGGTCAATGAAGTCAAAGGCGAGATCGGCGGCATTGCCATGGATATTGCCGGAAAGGTCATTGAACGTGAGATTAATGAAAAAGACCATGAGAAGCTGATAGATGAATTTATATCGAATGTAGGTGAAGCATCATGACAGAAACTGCCAGAGTATACGGTGGGAGCCTGTATGAGCTGGCCGCAGAGGAGCATCTCGAAGAGGAAATCCTTTCCGAGATGAAGGAGATCCGAGCTCTGTTCCGGGAAAACTCGGAGTATCCGCGCCTTTTATCGGAGCCTTCGATTCCGCGAAAAGAGCGGATCGGGCTGATCGACGCGGCATTTGGCAGCCAGGCGGAACCGTATTTGGTCAATTTTATCAAACTGCTGTGTGAAAAAAATCTTCTCCGTGAATTCGGCGGATGCCAGGAAGCATTCCAGCGCAGATACTACGCAGCCCACAATATTGCTGAGGCAGTTGTGACGAGCGCAGCATCCCTGTCGAAGGAACAGGAAGAGCTTCTGAAGAAAAAACTGGAAACAATGAGCGGAAAAACGGTCGTGATGGAACTGAAAACCGATCCGTCCGTTCTGGCGGGTGTCCGCGTGGAGCTCGACGGAAAGCTGTTTGACGGAACCGTAAAGGGACGTTTGGCCGAGCTTTCCAGAAGAATCAGCGATACAGTGGTGTAGGAGGAAAACATGCAACTGAAACCAGAAGAAATATCCAAGGTCATCCGCAGCCAGATCAAATATTATGAAAATGCGATCCGGCAGGATGAGACAGGCACCGTTCTGATGGTCGGAGACGGAATCGCGAGAGCCAGCGGTCTTTCGAACTGTATGGCAGGCGAGCTGCTGGAGTTTGAGGATGGAAGCTATGGAATGGCACAGAACCTCGAGGAAAACAGCGTATCTGTCGTTTTATTCGGTTCCGGCGAGAACATCAGCGAGGGACAGCTTGTAAAAAGAACGGGAAAGGTCGTTTCGGTTCCGGTCGGAGAAGGTATGATCGGACGCGTTGTCAACGCGCTCGGCCAGCCAATCGACGGCGCAGGCCCGATTACGGCAGCAGAGTACCGTCCGATTGAAAGCCCGGCACCGGGCATCTGTGAGAGAAAAGGTGTTAATCAGCCGCTGCAGACCGGTATTAAAGCGATCGATTCCATGGTTCCGATCGGAAGAGGTCAGCGAGAGCTGATCATCGGAGACCGTCAGACCGGAAAGACAACGATCGCAACCGATACCATTCTGAACCAGAAAGGCAAGGATGTGATCTGTATCTACGTTGCCATCGGACAGAAACGTTCGACAGTAGCGTCCTTAGTAGAAAATCTTGAGAAGAACGGCGCAATGGCGTACACCATCGTCGTGGCAGCGACGGCATCCGAAGCGAGCCCGCTGCAGTATATCGTACCGTATTCCGGCTGTGCCATGGGCGAGTACTTTATGTATCAGGGAAAAGATGTGCTGATCATTTATGATGACTTAAGTAAGCACGCGGTTGCATACCGTGCACTCTCACTGCTGATCCGCCGTCCGCCGGGACGTGAGGCTTATCCGGGAGATGTTTTCTATCTCCATTCCAGACTTCTGGAGCGTGCCGCAAAGCTGGACGATGAACACGGCGGCGGATCCATGACGGCTCTGCCGATCATTGAGACCCAGGCAGGCGATATTTCCGCCTATATTCCGACGAACGTCATCTCCATCACAGACGGCCAGATTTTCCTTGAGACAGAGCTGTTCCACTCGGGCGTTATGCCGGCGGTAAACCCTGGCGTATCCGTATCCCGTGTCGGTGGAAATGCGCAGATTAAGGCGATGAAGAAGGTAGCCGGAACTCTGAAACTGATCTATTCCCAGTACCGCGAGCTGGCAAGCTTTGCACAGTTCGGATCCGATCTGGATGCCGATACAAAGGCGCGTCTGGAGCAGGGTGTGCGTATCGTGGAAGTATTAAAACAGAACCAGAATGCACCGGTTCCGGTAGAAAAACAGGTGGCCATTCTTTATGCGGTAACGAAAGGAATTCTGTCAAAGGTTGCAGCTGAGGATGTCCGCGCCTATGAGGACGGACTGTATACCTGGCTTGATACCGATGCAGAGGGTGCTGCCGTGATGCAGGAGATTTCCGCAACCGGAAAACTCGAGGCAGATACCGAAGAGAAGCTGAAAAGTGCACTCGAATCGTATACCGAAAACTTTATCAATACAAGACCTGCAAAATAAGGAAAGAAGGAGGAGCCTATGGCTGCAAACATGAAAGCCGTAAAGCTGCGGATCAAAAGTGTCGAAAGCACGATGCAGATTACCAAGGCGATGGAACTTGTAGCGTCCTCCAAGCTGCGAAAAGCGAAGGAGCGGGCTGATACCTGCCGTCCGTATTTTCAGGAGCTGTACCGCACTTTGCAGGATATTGCAAAAGGAAACACGGAATTTTATTCCATTTATGCAAAAGAGGCAAAAAACGAGAAATGCTGCTACGTGCTGGTTGCCGGAGACCGCGGTCTTGCGGGTGGATACAATGCCAATCTGTTCCGATGCTTTGAGGCCGATGCCAAAGGAAAAGAGATCTGCGTGGTTCCGGTCGGTAAAAAGGCAGTGGAGTATGCAAAATCCCGGAAGCTGGACATTCTGACGGACAGCTTTGCCGAGATCGCAAATCTTTCCGTGGCAGACAGCTTTGAGATCGCGCGCGCACTGTGCCGTGAGTTCCGGAAAGGGACCTTCGGACATGTGGAGCTTTGTTACACAAAATTCGTGTCGATGCTGTCGCAGATGCCGGTTTCCGTGCCGATCCTGCCTCTGATTGACATTGCAAAAGAGGACGGAGAGGATCCGGAAGCGAAAAAAATCCGGAATCTGATCCTGTATGAGCCAAACGGTGTCGAGGTATTCGAAGCGATTGTGCCGGAATACTTAGGCGGCCTGATCTACGGCGGTATCTGTGAGAGTGTGGCAAGTGAGCTTGCGGCACGCCGTACCGCAATGGAGGCGGCAACGGGAAATGCAGAGGAGATGATTGAACAGCTCAATCTGTATTACAACCGTGCCCGTCAGGCAAGCATTACGCAGGAGATCACGGAGATCGTCGGCGGTGCGGAAGGCGTGTAAGAGTGGAAACAAGAAAAGTGAGGAGAAGTCGTTAAATGAGTGAAAAACACATTGGCGAGGTTGTGCAGGTAACGGGTCCTGTTCTGGACATCCGTTTTCCGGAAGGAGAGCTGCCGGCACTTCTGAATGCCATCGAGATAGACAACCACGGCGAGAAGCTGGTTGTGGAAGTGGCGCAGCAGACAGGCGACAACATGGTTCGCTGCATTGCCATGAAGTCCACAGACGGACTTGTCCGCGGAACGAAAGCAGTCGACACGGGCGGCCCGATCGCCGTTCCGGTCGGAGAGGAGTGCTTAGGCCGCGTGTTCAACCTGCTCGGTGAGACCGTAGACAATAAGCCGGCACCGGAAACAGCAGAAAAATGGCCGATCCACCGCGATCCGCCGTCCTATGAGGAACAGGTTCCGGCAACGGAGATCCTCGAAACCGGAATCAAGGTCGTTGACCTGATCTGCCCGTATGCCAAGGGCGGAAAAATCGGTCTGTTCGGTGGTGCCGGCGTTGGAAAAACAGTCCTTATCATGGAGCTGATCCACAACGTGGCAACGGCACACGGCGGACTTTCCGTTTTCACCGGTGTCGGAGAGCGTACCCGTGAAGGAAATGACCTTTACAACGAGATGAAAGAGAGCGGTGTTATCGACAAGACAGCACTGGTCTATGGACAGATGAACGAGCCGCCGGGAGCGCGTATGCGTGTCGGACTTTCCGGCCTTACCATGGCAGAATATTTCCGTGATGTGAAAAATCAGGATGTGCTGCTGTTCATCGATAATATTTTCCGATTTACGCAGGCAGGTTCCGAGGTTTCGGCTCTGCTTGGCCGTATGCCGTCCGCAGTAGGATACCAGCCGACGCTGGCAACCGAGATGGGCGCACTGCAGGAGCGTATTACTTCCACAAGAAAGGGATCCATCACATCGGTACAGGCTGTTTACGTGCCGGCCGATGACCTGACCGACCCGGCTCCGGCAACAACGTTTACCCATCTGGATGCCACGACGGTACTTTCCCGTGAAATCTCCAGCCAGGGTATTTACCCGGCTGTTGATCCGCTCGATTCTACCAGCCGTATCCTGACACCGGAAATCGTAGGCCATGAGCACTATGAGGTAGCACGTGCCGTACAGCAGGTGCTGCAGAGATACAAAGAGCTGCAGGATATCATCGCCATCATGGGTATGGATGAACTGTCCGAGGAGGATAAGCTGACGGTCAGCCGTGCCCGTAAGGTACAGCGTTTCCTGTCCCAGAGCTTCTCGGTAGCGGAGCAGTTTACCGGTATGGAAGGAAAATATGTGCCGTTAAAAGAAACTCTGCGCGGATTCCGCATGATCCTTGACGGCGAGTGCGACGATCTTCCGGAGAGCTGCTTCCTGTTTGCAGGTACCATCGACGAGGTATTTGAAAAAGCAAAAGCACTGAATCAGTAAAGGAGGAATGACGTATGAGTACATTTCCTTTACGTGTCGGCACGCCGGACGGACTTCTCTATGAGGGTGACGTAGCGCGAGTTGTCTGCAGAACCATCAGCGGCGACCTGGCAATTCTGCCTGGGCACTGCAATTACTGCACTGCACTCGGTATGGGCGAGGCGCATATTGTGCTGGAGGACGGAACGAGAAGAAATGCCGCCTGCATCGGCGGAATGCTTTCCATGATGAACGGGGTCTGCCGTGTCCTGGCAACAACCTGGGAGTGGGAAGAGGATATTGATGCAGAGCGCGCCGAGGCTGCCAAACACAGGGCCGAGCAGGCGCTGGCAAACGGCGGTCTGACAGACAAAGAATACCGTATTGCCGAAGCCAAGCTGCAGCGTGCGCTGGTGCGGTTGAGTGTAAAAGAATAAAAAAACAAAAAAAGCCTTCGATGAATCTGGAAAAATCCGATCGTCGAAGACTTTTTTTATTTTAAGGGTGCTTTTTAAAGAGCAAAAATTCCGCAGATTAAGAATCCTGCTACGGCGAGAGCAGCACTGATCAGGACGTAAGGAAACTGCGACACGGCATGTGACATATTGTCAATCTCGCAGGTCGCGGAGGAAAGAACCGTTGCGTCGGAATAGAAGCATGCATGGCTTCCGAAAACACCGCCGGATACGACAGCGCCAAGCGCCAGAAGTACATTAGCATCAAGGGCGATGGCAAGCGGAACAACGATGGAAACGGCTACGGCCTCAATTCCCCAGAAAGAGCTGGTGACAAAGGTCAGAACTGCAATGACAACAAAAATAATAGCTGCCAGTGTTTTGGCATTCATGTACGGAACACACAGGTTGATAACATATTCCGACAGTCCCATTTCGCCGCAGGCAGTCTTGATCATAAAGGATGCAAGAAGAATGGCGAGAACCGGAAGAATATCTGCAAAGCCGGCAAAAAACAGTTCCACGTACCGCGTAAAGGTCATTTTCTTCCGTGGAAGATAAAGAATCATACAGGAAGCAAGAGCAAGAATGATCGCCTGCATCATATCCTGTGTGGCTACTGTCACACCGATCAGAATGCCAATAGGGATCAGAAAATCCAGTATATTTCCGGTATTGGTATTTTCGGGCGGGTAATCAACGCTCATTCCGGCCATGGCAAGGTCGACGGAAGGGGCATTGTGCATTTTGGGATGCTCCGGTGTCTGCTCTTCCTTTTCCAGATCTGCATAGGCAGCTTTCATTTTTCCGAGCTTTGGCATTAGTTTGCAGGCAAACAGAATCACAACCAGAAGGGCAGCCATGGGATAAAACATATAAGGAAGCACTTTTAAGTAAACACTCATACCGGTGGAAAAGCCCATGTTGAGAATATCCGGTTCCTGAATAAAAACACCGGAATAAAAGACCACCCAGGTGGAAAAGGGAATCAGTGCACAGACAGGTGCACCGGTTGAGTCAATGATATAGGCAAGCGCCTGTCTTGGGACTTTTCGTTTGTCACAGACATCCTTCATACAGGTTCCAACGGTCATGATGTTGAGATAGTCATCGACAAAAATAATGATTCCGAGAAATACCGACATCATCATGGTGATCCGTTCATTTTTACAGAAACGGCTTAACAGGTTGGAAAAACCAAGTGTTCCTTTTGCCTCGCGGAGCAGGAAAATGAAGCCTCCGAACAGTCCGCAGAGAAGAAGAATATACTGGTTATCTGCGTTGCTGATTTCTGAAAGCAGAAGATCACACCAGGGTTCGATAAAAGCCGCTTTATACATGATGAGATAGGCAACCAGGGTTCCGAAAATCAGAGCTTCGAAAGATTTTTTTGTTTTTAATGCAAAAATCAGCATCGCTGCAGGCGGCAGCAGACATAAAACTCCATATTGCATAGCGGTTCTCCTTTGTAGTTAGAATATGTGATGCAGCGCACCGCTGTAAGAAGAGTTACAACAGGAAGAGACAGAGCTTTACTGTTTCGTCATGATACGATAAGTTTCCGGCCGCCGGTCACGGAAAAGCCCCCAGGAAAAACGTTCTTCGCGCAGGGCATCCAGATCGAAGGAAGCATACAGGATTTCCTCGGTATCTCTTCCGGCAGATGCCACGAGTTCACCGGTTGCATCGGCAATAAAGGAAGAACCGTAGAAAGTAAGAGAAGAGGACTGGCCGCCATTTTCTTCACAGGGCATTACGGTTTCAGTACCAATCCGGTTTGCAGCAGCAACCGGAACAAGATTTGCGGCCGCATGCCCCTGCATAACGCGTCGCCAGTGCCCGCTGCTGTCTACATTCAGGATCGGCTCACTGCCGATAGCGGTAGGATAGAGCAGGATTTCAGCACCCTGAACGGCCATGCATCGTGCTGTTTCGGGAAACCACTGATCCCAGCAGATGCCGACGCCGACGGCTCCGAAACGTGTTTCAAAGACCTTGAATCCCGTATCCCCGGGAGTGAAATAGAATTTTTCCTGATAAAAATGGTCGTCCGGGATATGAGTCTTGCGGTAAACGCCAAGAATGGATCCGTCTGCATCGATCATGGCAATGGAATTAAACAGGCGCTGAACATCCCTTTCATAAAAGCTGACCGGAATCACGACCCCAAGTTCTCCGGCAACGGCCTGAAAACGCCGGACAGCGGGATTTTCTGTCAAAGGCAGGGCATAATCATAATAATCGTATCGCTTTTCCTGACAAAAATACGGTCTTTCAAATAATTCAGGAAGAAGGATGAGATTGGCGCCGTTGGAAGCGGCTTCACGGACCATGGTCTCTGCTTTGTCTATATTTTCCTGTACCTGGCTGCAGCATGAAAACTGCAGTGCGGCAATTTTTATATTTCGCATAATCTGTTTCCTCTTTTCTTTGCCGGAATCTGCTGGGTAATACAGTGAATGTTGCCTCCGCCGGTCAGAATGACGCGTGCATCAATCGGAAGGATTCGTCGATTCGGGAAGCATTTTCCGAGAATTTCTGCAGCCACGGTGTCGTTTTCATCGCCGAACCGGGGAAGAAGGACACAGTGATTGGCAAGGTAAAAATTGATATAACTGGCGGCAAGACGTTCGCCGGCTTCCCGCTGGTCTTCGCCAGCTTCAAAATCATAGCCGAGAAGATCTTCTTCTGTAATACAGATGGGATGCTTCGGAATGGGCAGCTTGTGAATCACAAAGCTTCGTCCCTTCGCGTCAACGGTATGGGAGAGAAGATCAAAAGCGGCCCTGCTTCTGGCATACTGAGGATCGTTTTCGTCATCTGTCCAGGCAAGAAGCACTTCTCCTGGCTTTACAAAGCAGCACATATTATCAATATGGCCGTTGGTTTCATCGTTGTAAATACCAAAAGGCAGCCAGATGATTTTTTCAACCGAAAGATACTGACGCAGCTTTTCTTCAATTTCCGCTCTTGTAAGAAAAGGATTGCGCCCCGGACTCAGCAGACATTCTTCGGTCGTAAGCAGGGTTCCTTCCCCGTCAACATGGATGGAGCCGCCTTCCAGAACAAAGGGGCGGGCATTATAGAAGGAATCTCCGAGAAAACTGCAGATTCGTTCCGGAACCTCACGGTCATGTTCAAAGTGGGAATACAGACCGTCATACTGGCCGCCCCAGGCGTTGAATTCCCATTGAATGCCTCTTCGCCCGCCCTGATCGTTGACCACAAACGTAGCGCCGGTATCTCTTGCCCAGGCATCCTCTGTTTGGGCTTCGATCAGATGAATCCGGTCGGAGGAAAGCAGTTCCTGTGCCGATGCTTTATCCTGTGGCCGGACGAAAAGATAAACCTGCTCATAAGCGGCAATTGCTTCTGCAATTTCTGCAAATGCCGCTCTTGCCGCTTTTGCTCCGTAATTCCAGGAGCCGGGGCGCCACGGCCAGATCATCAGCGTGCCTTCGTGGGGCTCAAATTCGCCCGGCATGTAAAAGCCATCGGCTTTTGGGGTTCTAAGACAATCGGTTTTTGAAATCTTCATATCCAAACTCCTTTATCATTCGGCAGTTTCCAGCTTTGTCCATCACCGCGATGGAAGGGAGTGGGATTCCGTTAAAGGTATTGGTTTTTACCATCGAATAAATCGCCATATCTTCAAAATACAGTCTGTCACCGATCCGGATTTGGGAATCGAAGGAATATTCGCCGATTACGTCGCCCGCCAGGCAGGTATTGCAGGAAAGGCGGTAGGTATAAGGCTTTTCCCCGGGCAGTCCGCTGCCTTTGAGCGGAGGGCGGTACGGCATCTCAAGCACATCCGGCATATGGCAGGCGGCGGAAGTGTCAAGAATTAAAATTTTTCCGTTATTTTCGACAATATCGAGAACTTCTGTGACATTGTAGCCTGCGTTTAAGGCAAATGCTTCCCCGGGCTCCAGGTAAATCTGAAGACCATACGTTTCTTTCATATGGTTGATACAGGAAATCAGGCGTTCGATATCGTAATCCTCACGGGTGATATGATGTCCGCCTCCCATGTTAAGCCAGTTCATTTTAAAAAGCCACTTGCCGAATTTTTCTTCCACGGCGCGCAGCGTGGTTTCCAGATCATCCGAATTCTGTTCACAGAGGGTATGAAAATGAAGACCGTCCACAAGATCAGCCAGTTCGTCTGTAAAATCGCAGGCGCGGATGCCCATGCGGGAGCCGGGCGCACAGGGATCATAAATCGCATGGCCTTCCTGCGTGGAGCATTCCGGGTTGATGCGAAGTCCGGCTTTTGCGGTTCCGGAAGCCTTAAGTACAGGGAGGTACGTTCGGAGCTGCTTTTCTGAATTGAAAATAATGTGATCGCAGATCTGTGCGAGCTCTTCCATATCCTGCGGGCGGTAGGCCGGAGAATACACATGATTCTCCAGCCCCATTTCTTCCTTTCCAAGCCGCGCCTCATAGAGTCCGCTGGCAGTTGTTCCGCTGATATATTTTCCAATCAGCGGATATTCCGAAAAGCAGGAAAAGCATTTCTGAGCCAGCAGAATTTTTGCACCGGTGCGTTCTTCTACCTGGTGCAGGAGCTTTAAGTTTTCTTCCAGTTTGCCTTCATCAATGACAAAACAGGGAGTTGGCAGTTCGTTTATCTTATACATAGGCTTAATCTACTAAAACAGGATTTTCTACGACCTTCCACGGAAGACCCCACTTGTTGAGTGCTTCCATGTACGGATCCGGATCGAATTCATCTGTGGTGTAGACACCCGGCTTGTTCCAGAGGCCGTTCACGACCATCATGGTTCCGATCATAGCCGGAACGCCGGTGGTGTAGGAAATCGCCTGAGACTCTACTTCCCGGTAGCATTCCTGGTGGTCACAGACATTGTAAATGTAAATGCTTCTTTCTTTTCCGTCCTTGATACCGGTAAAAATACAGCCGATGTTGGTTTTACCCACGGTGCGCGGACCAAGAGTGGAAGGATCCGGAAGAAGCTCTTTTAAAAACTGGATCGGTACAATCTGCTGTCCGTTGAAGGTAATCGGAGTGGTCGAGAGAAGTCCTACATTTTCCAGACATTTCATATGGGTCAGATAGCTCTGGCCGAAGGTCATGAAAAAGCGGATTCTTTTTACGCCCGGGATGTTTTTGGCAAGAGCCTCAATTTCTTCATGGTGAAGAAGGTACATATCCTTCTCGCCTACCTCATCGAAGTTATATTCCCGTTTGATCGACATTGGCGGAATTTCCACCCAGTGGCCGTTTTCCCAGTAAGAACCGGGAGCGGATACCTCGCGGAGGTTGATTTCCGGATTGAAGTTGGTTGCAAACGGATATCCATGATCGCCGCCGTTGCAGTCCAGAATATCAATCGTGTGAATTTCATCGAAATAGTGTTTCTGTGCATAGGCTGCAAAAACGCTGGTGACACCAGGGTCAAAGCCGGTTCCGAGAAGACCGGTGATGCCGGCTTCCTTGAAACGGTCCATATAGGCCCACTGCCAGGAGTAATCAAAGTAAGCAGAAAAGCCAAGCTCTTCGCATCTCTTTTCGTAGATCGCACGCCATGCCGGATCATCCGTGTTTTCTGCTTCGTAGTTTGCAGTATCAATGTAAGGAACCTTACATGCAAGGCAGGCATCCATAATGGTAAGATCCTGATAAGGAAGAGCCAGATTTAATACGGCATCCGGCTGATACTGTTTGATTAAGGCGATTAATTCTTCTGTGCAGTCGGCATCCACCTTTGCTGTTGTGATAATGGTTTTTGTGGTCGGAGCCAGCTTTTCTTTTAAAGCATCGCACTTGGAAAGGGTGCGGCTTGCAATCATGATTTCAGAAAATACTTCACTGTTCTGGCAGCATTTGTGAATGGCTACGGATGCAACACCGCCGCATCCGATGATCATAACTTTTGACATTGTTTGGTTCTCCTTTTTCAGAAAATGGTGTTGGGTTCATCTTTGGCTATAAGCACGAAAAAAAGACAGATGATGTGCATCATCTGTCTAAAAATCGAAATTTATACATGATCGTATTGTGCAAACTTCAGGGGATGGACAAAAATCCAGGCTTCTCCCTGTTTTCCTATGCAGAAATATATAGTCACGTACTCTTATTGACCGTTTCATAAGATGATGTGCTCGTCGTAGAGCATCGATTATAAAGTAATCAACTCATAAAATTTGCGCTTTTAACGCAATCAATAATGTGGCTCTTAACCACGCTCGGCAACTACCCCTGCCTGTCCGTCGGTTTTTTACCAGGGGCATATATTTTGCATAAGAACAGAATTGTTCGCTTGCAGTTCCAAATTATAGAGTGAAATGACATGGATGTCAAGAAAAATTTGTGAAACTATTCAGAACTATGCGAAATGGAAGATTAAAAATCACAGGGTGATCCAGTAACGCTCCAGTGTTTTGTTTTCATCGGCACGATAAGCGGTGCCGTCGAACCGGCCGCCATTTTTCAGGATCGTTCTGCGGCTTCCCTCGTTGGTATCCAGGCAGCAGACCAGAATTTCGGAAAGGCCGAGGCTTTTGCAGTACGGCTGCACATTTTTCAGCATCCAGGAGGCATAGCCTTTTCTGCGTTCCGACGGGCGGACAGAGTAGCCGATATGGCCGCCAAAGGTGCGCAGAAAATCGTTCAGGTAGTGGCGCACCTGAATCATGCCGACAAGGCGGTTGTCTGATTTGCGGATGCACAGAAACTGTGTTGCGAGAACCATGCCCTCCGGCAGAGTCTCCTCTCTGGTATACCGCATGGTATCTTCAAGATACGCCTTCATATCATCAAACCGGCGAAGCGGTCCGCAGCCGTCCATGGAATCGCTGTTTTCCAGAAAATCGTTCCGGTAGGCGGCGAGTTCGGCGAAGTATTCCTCCGACGGTTCAACTAACATCAGTTCATCGTTCATCCTTAGCATTTCTCCGGTTCCGGATACTCGACGCCGAAGGTCTCAACGGTAACGGTAGCCATTCTCTGCGGCTGCAGCGGTTTGTCGCTGTAGTCGGTGTTGACAGATGCGATTTTATCTACGACTTCCAGGCCTTCTGTTACTTTTCCGAAAGCAGCGTATGCGCCGTCCAGATGCGGAGCAGCTTTGTGCATGATGAAGAACTGGCTTCCTGCGCTGTCCGGGAACATGGTACGTGCCATGGAGAGAACGCCTGGGGTGTGTGCGAGGTTGTTCTCAAATCCGTTCTGGGAGAACTCACCCTTGATGCAGTAATCCGGGCCGCCGGCGCCTGTGCCTGCAGGATCTCCGCCCTGGATCATGAATCCCGGGATGACGCGGTGGAAGATAAGGCCGTCATAGAAGCCTTTTTTTACCAGACTGATGAAGTTGTTTACGGTGTTCGGCGCGATTTCCGGGTAAAGCTCTGCTTTCATCACATCGCCGTTTTCCATAGTAATTGTAACGATTGGGTTAGACATCATTGTTTTCCTCCTGATTTTTAAACGATTTCTTGATAAGACGTAAGCAGCCATTTTTCGAAGAAAAATGGGCGGATTACGAATGTTTTTGATGATTGCCGGAGTGCAAAGCACGTAGCAATCTGGTATCAAAGGGGTCAACCCCCTTTTTCAGACACGCTCCAGGAATGTCTCATGGATCGCACGCATTGCCTGATCTGCGTATGCTTCGTCGATCAGGGCAGTGATGCGGATTTCTGAGGTGGTAACCATCTCGGTATTGATTCCTGCATTGGCGAGCGCGCCGAACATTTTGGCAGCCACGCCCGAATGGGAGCGGACACCGGCTCCGATGACGGAAATCTTTGCCACGTTCTCATCATAATCCAGCTTTTTGATGCCGAGCAAATCCTTGTTGTCGTTCAGCACATCGATCGTGCGCAGCATATCCGGCTTTGCAACGGTAAAGGAAACGGACTTTGTGCCGTCCTTTCCGAGTGACTGGATCATGACATCGATGTTCAGATTGTTCCGATCCAGTAAATTTAAGAGGCGGAACGTGCTCTCTGGATCGTTGCCAAGGCCTGCAACACGGATTTTTGCCACATTTTTGTCGGCAGCCACGCCGCTGATTAACATTTTTTCCATTTTGGTTTTCTCCCTTACCATCGTTCCGGAATTTCGGTTCAGACTGGAGCAGACCAGAAGTTCCACGCCGTATTTTTTTGCGATTTCCACGCATCTGCTGTGAAGGACTTTTGCGCCGAGCGAAGCCATCTCCAGCATTTCATCGTAAGTTACCTCTTCCATTTTGCGCGCATTCGGTACAATCCGCGGATCTGCGGTGTAGACGCCGTCTACATCCGTGTAGATTTCACAGACATCCGCGTGCAGCTCTGCAGCGAGGGCAACCGCAGTCGTATCGGAGCCGCCGCGTCCGAGCGTTGTGATATCATCGTATTTGTTGATCCCCTGGAAGCCGGTGACAATGACAATTTTGTTGTCGTCCAGCTCTTTACGGATGCGCTCGGTGTCGATCCGTTTGAAGCGCGCGTTCTGATAATCGGAGGTCGTGTGCATCGGTACCTGCCAGGCATTTAAAGAAACAGCACTGACGCCCATCTGAATCATGGTTATGGCCATCAGGGAAACGGAAACCTGTTCACCGGTGGCAAGAAGCATATCCATCTCGCGGCGGGACGGTTTTTCCGTAATCTGTTTTGCGGTTGCAATCAGTCCGTCCGTCGTTTTTCCCATCGCGGAGAGAACGACAACGACCTGGCTTCCGGCCTGCTGTTTTTCGATGCAGCGCTGTGCTACATTGCGGATGTGCGCAAGATCTGCGACGGAGCTTCCGCCAAATTTCATTACAGTCAGCATAACAGTTTTGATCTCTTTCCTTTTTGATTTACGCGGACAAAAGCGCAGAGCGTGTTTTACCGCGTTTTCCGGGCCGAAAAAACAGGAGTGGGACGTTTTTGGGCCGCGAAACTCTGATACATAGTATAGCGAAAACAGATAGAAAAAGCAAGGAAAAGCACAAGGAAAAGCGGTTTCGTTCTGCGGTTGTATTACCTTTTTGTTTGTGTTAAAATGATAGGCAGAAAAAGAGGAGAAGAAAGCATATGATCATAGAAACAAATTCTGCGTCGGAGACGCTTGCCCTTGGCGAAAAGCTGGGAAAAGCGGCGAAGCCTGGCCAGATTTATACATTAAACGGAGACCTTGGTGTTGGAAAAACCGTTCTGACGCAGGGCTTTGCAAAAGGACTTGGCATCACAGAGGCAGTCAACAGTCCTACATTTACCATTATTCAGGAATATACCGAAGGGCGCCTGCCATTTTATCATTTCGATGTTTACCGGATCGGTGATATAGAAGAAATGGAAGAAATCGGATACGATGATTACTTTTTCGGTGAGGGTGTCTGCCTGATCGAATGGGCAGAACTGATTGAAGAGCTGATCCCGGAGGGTGCGATTTCGATTACGATAGAAAAAGACCTCGAAAAAGGGTTTGATTACCGGAAAATTACGGTGGAATAAAAGAAAAAATCCTGAATGTGGTGGAAAAACAAAAGGAAATCGTAAAGATTCCTGTTTCCGGCAGACTGCCAAAATGAGTTGCACAGGAAGGAAATATCGGAAAGGAAACAAAAAATTATGAAAATACTTGCACTGGACAGCTCCGGCCTGGTGGCTTCGGTGGCTGTTGTTGAAAATGACACACTGCTTGCGGAATACACCGTAAATTATAAAAAAACACATTCCCAGACTCTGCTTCCGATGCTGGATGAAATCTCGAACATGACAGAGCTGGATCTTTCGACGATCGATGCGATTGCAGTTGCCGGAGGTCCGGGCTCGTTTACCGGTCTTCGCATCGGTTCTGCAACAGCCAAGGGACTTGGTCTGGCACTTGAAAAACCACTGATTTCCATTCCAACGACGGCGGCAATCGCGTACAATATCTGGGATACTGACAAATTTGTCTGCCCGATCATGGATGCGAGAAGAAACCAGGTCTATACCGGAGTTTACTGCTACACGGATCATCGTCTCGATACGGTCTGGGAACAGGATACGATGAGCATTGAGGCACTGGCGGAGGGACTGAACTGCCTCGACCACGAAGTGATTTTCCTCGGGGACGGCGTTGCGGTTTACCGGGAAAAATTAGAGGCACTGCTGACGATTCCGTTTTCCTTTGCACCGGCACACGTCAACCGCCAGAGAGCGGCAGCCGTCGGAGCACTGGCTGAGGTTTATTACAAAGAAGGTAAGATTCAGACGGCAGAAGAGCACGAGCCGGAATACCTGAGAAAATCGCAGGCGGAGCGTGAAAGAGCGGAGCGGGAATCTGTGAAGCATGCCGATGTGGTGAAAAAACAGGAGAACGGAGAAAAAAGCGAATGATCACAATCCGTGAAATGCAGATCGATGATCTGGAGCAGGTGATGCCGATTGAGGAGGCCAACTTTTCGATTCCGTGGACAGAAACCGGATTTTTTACATTTCTGATCCGTGACGACGCACTGTTTCTTGTAGCAGAGGAGGACGGTGAAATTTTAGGATATCTCGGAATCCTGATTTCCTTTGATGAAAGTGAGATCACAAATGTCTGCGTGGCAGAAAAAGCGAGAAGACGCGGCATCGGCCGTGCACTGATGGAAGAGCTGTTCCATCGGATGCAGGAGAGAAAGGTGCGCGTGATTCATCTGGATGTGCGCATCGGCAATACGCCGGCGCGGAATCTGTATGAGAGTCTTGGTTTTGTGCAGGACGGCCTCAGGAAGGGGTACTACGATCTCCCGAAGGAGGACGCAGTGCTGATGAGCCGGACGGATGAATCGGTTCCGAAGAGGTAGAGAGAAATCGTTATTGTATACGCATTTAACGCACAGGACTTTCCTTTCATTCCCAGTAGGAATGGCGGGAAAGATGTGTTACAATCGACAGGACACAGGAGAATCTGATTTCTGTTTTGTGTCAGGAACGAAGAAAGAAACGTTTTTTGATACACGGGAGGAAGAAAAATGCGGAAATACAACAAAAACACAAATGAGCTGGAAGCGGCGGTGTGTAACTGCTGCGGAAAAAGCATGAAAATACAGAATGGAATGCTGCTGGAGGGGATCTGCTCGGTCGACACGACGTGGGGGTACTTTTCCGGGAAGGACCTGGAAAAGCATGAGTTTGATCTGTGCGAGGAGTGCTACGATCGGATTACATTGTCGTTTGCGGTTCCGCCGGAAATTTCGGAGGACACGGAGGTTTAGAATTTCGGGCAGTTCGGCATCGTTCTGGAAGAAAGGGGAAGGTGCAATGCAAAGAGGTTTTACGATTCAGTCGAAGGTGGATGGACTGATGCTTGACGGGCTTGTGGTGGAGCCGGAGGAGGGCGTACAGCGGACGGCGCTTCTGCAGCTCAGCCATGGAATGAGCGAATACAAGGAGCGGTATCTGCCGTTTATGGAGTTTATGGCGGAACACGGTGTAGTGTGTGTGATTCATGATCACCGCGGGCACGGAAAGAGTGTGAAGTCGGAGCAGGATCTCGGATTTATGTACGGCGCAGGCGGCGCAGGGCTTGTGGAGGATCTGTTTCAGGTTACGGTATGGGCAAAAAAAGAGTACCCGGATCTGCCGTTTATTCTGATGGGACACAGTATGGGATCCCTGGTTGTGCGCACGTATGCGAAGGAACATGATAGGGAGCTGGATGCGTTGATTGTGTGCGGTTCACCGAGCAAGAATTATCTGCGGCCGCTGGGTGCGGCTGTAGGACACGCAGAAGCGGCGGTGCTCGGGGATGAGCATCGGAGCAATCTTCTGGAGGCGATGTCGTTTGGATCGTTTGCGGCGCGGTTTGCGGATGAGAAGAGCCGGTTCGCCTGGTGCTGTTCGGACCCGGAGGTGGTGCGGGAGTATGAAGAAAACCCACTCTGTGGCTTTACGTTTTCGGATGATGCTTTTTTTGCGCTGAATGACCTGCTGAAGGAGACGTATGGATTCCATGGATGGCATTGCACAAACCGGAAGCTACCGGTGCTGTTTTTGTCCGGCGGGGATGATCCGTGTTATGTGAATGTGCGGCGCTTTAAAAAATCCATTGACCATATGCGGCTGATCGGGTACCGCAATGTCAGAGGAAAGCTGTATCCGGGAATGCGGCATGAAATACTGAACGAGAAAGAGAAGTACCGCGTATATGGCGATGTCTGGAAGTGGTTGAAGAAAGAAAAAGTGGTGGGGAATGTGGAGGGGGGAAGCACACCCCCGCAGACCCCGGACGGCGCTCTGGCAGGGAGCGGCGGTGTTTGATCATTTTTTGAAAAAAACGCTCATCAGCAAAAAAACTGATGAGCGTTTTTTTCAATGTAAGTAAATTTTTGACGATCACATGATCCATCCAAATACGGTGGAAAGGACGATCATAATCATAGAAAAGACAAACGAGTTCACCGACATCAGCGTTGCCCGCTGCCTGGACGGGATCATGTCATTGAGCAGAATATCGGTCCGGACTTCAAGAAAATCATCGGAAAAGGATCCGATAAATCCGCCGAAGACCATAAGGGCCGGCAGTCCGGTAAAGCTCATAAGAAAGGCGAAAAGTACACCGATCGTGCCAAACAGCAGAATCGCGCGGTAGCGGTATTTGTGAAAGTATACCGTCATCCGCGATCCCAGTGCCGCGCCGAGTCCCATCACGAAGAGGGCAGGGCCAAGCAGCGCGCTGTTCATGCCGGTGAGTGGCAGCTTCGCCTGTAAAAAGAAGAGAACCAGCGTAGAAACGGCACCGATGAGTGCGTTCACCAGCATAATATTTCTTGCTTTTTTCTCACGGACAAGAAACTGCCAGCTTTCCTGCACAACCGAAACGATTTCCTGTCCAACAGGATAATGAACTGGTGTTGCGTCCGTTTTTACTTCCGCAAGGCGGAATGAAATGCCAAGCGCAATCAGCCCGAAGAAGAGATCAATCGCATACGCGCGCCGGTATCCCAGCCACAGGGCAAGGCCTGCGCAGAGCGTTGCGGTGGAATTGGTGATACGGTACAGCATCATTTCGGTAGAAGAAAAACGGGCATAAAACCATTCGTCCCCGTTCTGCTTCAGACTGTCATACGCAAGTGCCTCCCGTGTGCCGGATGCAAGGTTATAGCTGAGCGCACTGCATCCAAGCGCAAGCGCCGTTGTAGCAAAGCCGGTGGAAAAAATCATCAGCGTACTGGAAATCAGGGAGGTCATCTGGCTTGCAATCAGCGTTTTCCGTCGCCCGAAAACATCGGCGACAACGCCGGAGGGGAGTTCAAAGCAGAGGCTCACGATATGGAAAATACTTTCGAGCATCCCGATCTGCAGCAGCGAAAATCCACGGAGTGCGAGCAGTGCAACCCACGAAGCCGCCGCAATCTGAAAATAGCCGACCGTGGTCATAAGATATAAAGTTCGTATTTGTTTTCTGGTATTTTTCTCAGACATAAAAAAATCTCCTTGTCAAAATATAGTAAAATTCTGATGGGGAGATACGTGCATTTTCTGTGTGATTTTAAGAATACAAGATGTGAAGTTTACTTAAAAAAGAGCGCACTATCCCCATAAACAGCTGAAACATCGCCATTTGTGAGGTGAAGAAACTGGTTTTTCCAGATCATAGTGCTACTCCTTTTGTAATCATAATTTTTTATCAGAATACCACCGGAAACGGAAAAAGTCAAAGAAAAATTTTGACAAAAATAAAAAAAACTATTGACTTTCAAGTATACTTTAATGCTACAATTTTTTCAACAATACTGAGGAAACGAAGGTTTTCTGCGGAAAAGAAAGGGGATATTTTAACATGAGTGTAGATGTAACAAAAATGCCGAAATTAGGATTTGGCATGATGCGCCTTCCGGAGAAGGACGGAGAACTGGATTTGGAGCAGATCTGTAAAATGGTCGATGCGTACCTTGCCTCCGGAATGAACTATTTTGACACCGCCTATATGTACTGCGGCGGAAAATCGGAGAGCATCGTGAAAAAAGCGCTGGTAGAGCGTCATCCGAGAGAAAGCTTTACTCTGACAACCAAACTTCCGCAGTGGATGATGGACGAGGGCATTGAGGGGCGTGACCGCATTTTCAATGATCAGCTCGCGCGCACCGGAGCAGGCTACTTTGATTATTACCTGCTGCACAGTGTCGAGGACGGCGCAAACTATGACGGCTATGTGAAATACGACTGTTTTAACTGGGCCAAGAAGAAAAAAGAAGAGGGACTGATCAAACACTTTGGTTTCTCCTTCCACGGAACGCCGGAGCTGCTTGACAAGATTCTCTCCGAGCATCCGGAGGTTGAAATTGTCCAGATCCAGATGAACTATGCTGACTGGGACAATCCGCTGATCCAGTCCGGACGTCTGTATGAGGTGCTTCGGAAATACGATATGCCGTTCCTTGTTATGGAGCCGGTAAAGGGCGGTTCCCTTGCATCAGCAGGCAAAGAGATTGAAGCAGAGATGAAACGTGTTCATCCGGATGCATCGATTGCGTCCTGGGCACTCCGCTTTGCGGCTTCCCTCCCGGGTGTTGCAACCGTGCTCTCCGGTATGTCAAACGAGGAACAGATGGAGGATAATATCAAAACCTTCCGAAATTTTGTACCGTTAAACGAGGAAGAAAAAGCAGTGATCGCCAAAGCACAGGAAGCGCTGAAAAAGAGTCCGGCGGTTCCATGTACCGCCTGTCGTTACTGCTGCGACGGATGTCCGATGGGAATCGCGATTCCGGATGTGTTCAA
The DNA here is from genome assembly GCF_003480845.1 of Blautia sp. TM10-2. Taxonomy (NCBI): domain Bacteria; kingdom Bacillati; phylum Bacillota; class Clostridia; order Lachnospirales; family Lachnospiraceae; genus Blautia; species Blautia sp. TM10-2. Next base: position 147,395 of record NZ_QUJZ01000006.1, read on the forward strand.
GGCATTGAATACCATCCGCCTGTATGGAGAAGAAGACCGCGCGAAAAATTATTATAAAAAGCTGCTGGAAACATCGGGAAAAGCAGAAGACTGCGTGCAGTGCGGTCAGTGTGAGAGTGTATGCCCGCAGCATCTGCCGATCATTGACCTGTTAAAAGAAGCGTCCGAAAAGCTTGACGTGCCGGTGACGGAATAAGAGGATTGCGAATATCCGCTTTTGCATATGCTTTAGAAAAAGGCTCCCCGGAATACTCTGAAAAAAGAGTATTCCGGGGAGCCTTTTTTTCTATGGGAAATCTTGTTGGAATTTCCTGCGGAGAAAAAGATCCTTTGGGCAGGATTGCACTGCGCGGAAAAAATGTGCCACTTGCGAGAGATGTGACGGAGCGGTTTACGACCGGAAAAATGGAATGTAAAAAAGAAAAAACTCATGTTTTACATAAACTTAACATCTCTGAGATTTTGCATTTTACACGCCGTTGTTATGATGAAACCTGTAAAAACGAAATGTAAAAAACGTCGGGATTGCGATTTTACAAAATAGAAATCACAAAAATCCCGTGTGAAAAGAGGAGAAAAGAATATTATGAAGAGAAAAGTAATTGCAATCACCTTAACCGCAATGATGGCTGCAGGAATGTTTGCAGGATGTGGAAGCAGCGACAGCAGCAGTTCTTCCACAGCAGACACTACAAAAGAGGCTTCTGCAGCAGAGACAGATGGCAGCACAGACGGTGACAGCACCGCAGCAGGCGGAGATTTCTCCGGACAGATCAGCGTGATCTCCCGTGAGGATGGTTCTGGTACCAGAGGTGCATTCATCGAGCTGTTCGGTGTAGAAGAGAAAAACGATGCAGGTGAGAAAGTAGACAACACCACCGTTGATGCACAGATCACCAACAATACTTCCGTTATGATGAGCACAGTGGCAGGTAACCAGTACGCAATCGGTTATATCTCTCTTGGATCCTTAAATGATGAAGTCAAAGCACTGAAAATCGACGGAGCAGAGGCAAGCGCAGAGAACGTAGAAAACGGTTCCTATAAAGTAAGCCGTCCGTTCAACATTGTAACAAAAGACGGTCTTTCCGCAGATGCGCAGGATTTCATGGACTACATCTTAAGCACCGACGGACAGCAGGTTGTTTCAGATGACGGATATATTGCAATCAAAGATACCAAAGCCTACGAAGGAAACTGCAGCGGTGAAAAGGTTGTGGTAGCAGGATCTTCCTCTGTAACACCACTGATGGAAAAATTAAAAGAGGCTTATACAAAAGTAAATTCAAACGCTAACATCGAAGTACAGCAGAGCGATTCCACAACAGGTATCACTTCCGCAAGCGACGGTCTCTGCGACATCGGTATGGCATCCCGTGACTTAAAGGATGAGGAGAAATCCTCAGGGCTTACCGCAACCGTAATCGCAACCGACGGTATTGCTGTCATTGTAAACAAAGAGAACCCGACCGACGGGCTGACCAGCGATCAGGTAAAGAGCATCTATGTTGGCGACACAACCGACTGGGCAGATGTAAAATAAAGAATGTATAAAGCAATGGAAAAAGAAGTAAGGGCGAACAATGGAAAATCGCTCTTACTTCCGTATCCGAAAATGTTCAGAAAAAGAAGCTGTCTTTCGGAACGTGCTTGAAAAAGCAGTTCGTAAGAAAAAACGAAAGTCTTTTTCAAACACGCTCCGCGAAACAATGAAAGGAAAGGATTTATCTTATGAAACTAAGAGAAACGATCATGAAACTTGTATTCCTGATTGCGGCATGCTGCTCCGTACTGGCTGTTGCACTGATCTGCATTTTCCTGTTCATGAATGGCGTTCCTGCCATTTTTAAAATCGGACCGCTGAAATTTTTGACCGGTACCGTGTGGAAACCGGGAAACAACATTTTCGGTATCCTGCCGATGATTGTCGGCAGTATCTGCGTGACCGGCCTTGCAATCCTGATGGGTGTGCCGGTTGCCATTCTTACTTCGGTGTTTCTTTCCCGTTACTGTCCGAAAAAGTTTTACGGCATCTGCAAATCAGGTATTAACCTGATGGCCGGTATTCCGTCTATCGTATATGGATTTTTCGGACTGGTTGTGATCGTCCCGTTGATGGCACAGCTGACAGGCAAAAACGGAAACACAATGCTGACGGCATCTATTCTTCTGGCCGTTATGATTCTTCCGACCGTGGTCGGTGTAACAGAATCCGCCATTACAAGCGTTCCGGAATCCTACTATGAAGCAAGCCTTGGCCTTGGTGCCACGCATTCCCAGAGCGTTTTCTTTGCAGTTGTCCCGGCGGCAAAATCCGGAATCCTGGCAGGTATCGTGCTTGGCATCGGACGTGCCATCGGAGAGACGATGGCAGTGATTATGATTGCCGGAAACCAGCCTCGTATGCCAAAAGGAATCACAGAAGGCCTTCGTACCATGACAGCCAATATTGTACTGGAGATGGGATATGCATCTGGACTTCACCGGGAAGCGCTGATTGCAACGGGTGTTGTGCTGTTTGTCTTTATCCTGCTGATCAATTTATCGGTGTCTATGCTGAACCGGAGGGTACATTATGGTGATTAAAGGAAATGGAGCTGTAAATACAATGGAAGCTGTAAAAATAAATACAAAAGAAAAAGAAAGAACAAAGGTTACGTATCACAAAAGTGTTTTTTCTTCGGTACTGACCGGAATTACCTGTGGAGCGGCCATTCTTGCACTTGCTATTCTGGTTTTTCTGGTTGGATTTATTCTGATCCACGGTGTGAAAAACCTGACACTGGAGCAGTTTGCATGGACCTATAATACAGAGAATGTTACGATGCTTCCGGCGATCATCAACACTGTTACGATGACAGTACTTTCCCTGCTGCTTGCTGCGCCCCTCGGTATTTTCTCGGCGATTTATCTGGTTGAATATGCCAATAAACGCGGAAAACTGGTTGGCCTGATCCGGATTACGGCAGAGACCCTTTCAGGTATTCCGTCGATCGTTTACGGTTTGTTCGGTATGCTGTTTTTTACGAAAACCCTGAAAATGGGATACTCGATGATGTCTGGTGCCTGTACCCTTGCCATCATGATTCTTCCGCTGATTATGCGAACAGCAGAAGAAGCCTTAAAATCGGTTCCGGATTCCTATCGGGAAGCAAGCTTTGGACTGGGAGCCGGAAAGCTTCGTACGATTTTTAAAATTGTTCTTCCATCTGCCGTACCCGGCATTCTTTCCGGTGTCATTCTTGCGACAGGCCGTGTCGTAGGAGAGACGGCAGCGCTTCTTTTCACAGCAGGAACGATTGCAAAGGTGGCAGGCCTTATGGATTCCGGCCGTACCCTTGCCGTTCATATGTATGCACTTTCCAGTGAAGGCCTCTATATGAATCAGATGTATGCAACCGGCGTCATCCTGATGCTGATTGTCCTTCTGATCAACGGCTGTTCTGGAATGATTGCGAAGAAAATTGCAAAGAAATAAAAGAGAGACGAGGAAAAAACATGAGCAAAATAGATGTATCCAATATGGATCTTTATTACGGAGACTTTCATGCATTAAAAAATATCAACTTGAGCATTGATGCCAATGAAGTGACGGCTTTTATCGGACCTTCCGGCTGTGGTAAATCGACCCTGTTAAAATCCATCAACAGAATGAATGATCTCGTTCCGGGCTGCCGGATCACCGGTGAAATGCTGTTGGACGGAGAAAACATCTACGGCGGAAAAATGGATGTCAACGGACTCCGAAAACGGGTCGGCATGGTATTCCAGAAACCAAATCCGTTCCCGATGAGCATTTACGACAACATTGCCTATGGCCCCAGAACCCATGGTGTCCGTTCCAAAGCGAAGCTGGATGATATTGTGGAGCAGTCTCTTCGACAGGCGGTAATCTGGGATGAGGTGAAGGACCGTTTGAAGAAAAGCGCACTTGGCATGTCCGGCGGACAACAGCAGCGTCTTTGCATTGCGCGTGCTCTTGCCGTACAGCCGGAGGTTCTTCTGATGGACGAACCAACCTCAGCACTGGATCCGATTTCTACTTCCAAAATCGAAGATCTTGCGGTAGAATTGAAAAAAGATTATACTATTGTCATGGTAACCCACAATATGCAGCAGGCAGCCAGAATTTCCGACAAAACCGCATTTTTCCTGTTAGGAGAGATAGTAGAATACGGAGAGACCGAACAGATCTTCTCCATGCCGAAGGATAAACGGACAGAGGATTACATTACAGGGAGGTTTGGCTGATATGAGGGAAAGATTTGAGCAGCAGATGGAAATTCTGCACACGGAGCTGATTGAGCTTGGCGCACTCTGCGAGCAGGCAATCGGACGGACATATGAGGTTCTGCTGGAGGGAAACCAGAGAGCGGCAGAAGAGATTATCAAAAAAGACCAGGTTGTCGATGCGAAAGAACGGGAGATCGAGGATCTCTGCTTCCGCATCATTTTACAGCAGCAGCCGGTAGCACGTGATCTGCGTCAGGTATCTGCGGCATTAAAAATGATTACCGATATGGAGCGGATCGGAGACCAGGCAGCAGATATTGCGGATATCGTAAAAGTAACGAGTCTTGATGTGCCGGATGCAAGCATCCGTCTGAAGGATATGGCGAAAGCAACAGCTTCTATGGTAACAAAATGCATCGATGCATACGTTAAGCAGGATCTGAAGCTTGCACGGGAGGTTATCGATTCCGATGATATCGTGGATGATCTTTTTGATGAGGTAAAGGATGAAATTCTGCAGGGTATGCGAAAGGGAATTACCACAGATGTCCAGTCTCTGGACTATCTGATGATTGCAAAATATTATGAAAGAATCGGTGACCATGCAACAAACATTGCGGAATGGGTTGTGTACTCCATTAACGGTCACCATAAAGGGGAATAACAGATGATCTACTGCGTGGAAGATGAAAGAAATATACGGGAACTGATCGTATACACACTGGAATCGAGCGGTTTTACCGCAAGAGGCCTGGAAAGCGGAAAAGAGCTGAATGCAGCTATTGCAGAACAGCTTCCGGACCTGATCCTTCTGGATATCATGCTTCCTGGAGAGGATGGGCTTGAAATTCTTTCACGCCTCAAAGCATCGGAAGTAACAAAAGAAATTCCGGTCATTATGGTAACGGCAAAGGGCGCTGAATATGATAAGGTCATGGGTCTGGACTGCGGAGCAGATGACTATATTACCAAGCCGTTTGGTATGATGGAATTTATCGCAAGGGTACGTGCCGTGCTGCGTCGCGCCGGAAAAGAAGAGAAGGAAAACGATGTGCTGGAGACCGGGGATCTGCAGATCCAGGTGAAACAGCATCAGGTTCTGGCCAAAGGGGAGAAGGTTACCCTGACCTTAAAAGAGTTTGAACTGCTGAAATTTTTAATGGAAAATAAAGGAATTGTCCTTACGAGAGACCGTCTGCTCGGCCATGTCTGGGGCTATGATTTTGACGGAGAAACCCGTACGGTAGACGTTCATGTGCGTACACTCCGCCAGAAGCTGGGCGAATGCGGCGAGCTGATCGAGACGGTCCGCGGCGTGGGATACCGGATAGGAGGCTGAGAAAGTAAGATGCGTAAAAAAGTCTTTCAACATGCGGGAGCGTTGATTATCGCTGCGATTATCCTGACTTTTTTCACCATGAGCTGGGCAATGTACAACAATACGGCGGAGCAGCTTCGTGTTTCGGTGAGAAATGAATGTGAGTATTACAGGTATTTTCTGGACAAGATGGGTGATGACAGTCTGGATAAACCGGCCGGCAAGATTACGGCAAGCCGGGTTACCCTGATTGACACGGACGGAACCGTTCTGTTTGATTCGGTCGAGGATGAGAACATGATGGGAAACCATTCCGGGCGGCCGGAGGTGATTGAGGCGGAAAAGACCGGGGAAAGCAATATTTCCCGTTATTCCGAGACCCTGCGGAGCAAAACATATTATACGGCATTGCGCCTGGACAATGGAAAAATCATCCGTGTTTCCCTGACAACAGACAGTGTGTTCGGTGTGATGCTGCGGAATATATGGCTGGTGGTTGTACTGATTGCGGCAGTCCTTGTCGTGGAGCTGCTGATGGTCAGCCATATGACAAAGGCGCTTGTAAAGCCGATCAATGAGATTGATCTGAATCATCCGCTGGACAACAAAGCATATGAGGAATTGAGTCCGCTGCTTGGAAGAATTCATCAGCAGCAGAAGCAGATCCAGCAGCAGATGGAGGAGCTCCGCCATAATCAGGAGGAGTATCTTGCCATCACGGAATATATGAAGGATGGTCTGATCGTGACAAACCAGTCAGTCGTACTTTCCATCAACCGTTCGGCACAGAATCTGTTTGATGTGACGGCAGAGGAATGCATCAACCACAATATCGTAACAGTCAGCCGCAACGAGCAGCTGAAGGAGGCACTGGATCATGCGCTGGAGGGCAGTTCCGAGGAACGGATGCTGGAGATAAATGGAAGAGTCTATCAGCTTCTTGCAAATCCGGTGCGTGTGGACCGTGTTGTATCCGGTGCGGTCATCCTGGTGCTGGATGTGACGGAAAAACAGAAAGCCGAGGTGATGCGCCGTGAGTTTTCTGCCAATGTGTCACATGAGCTGAAAACACCGCTGATGTCGATTTCCGGATATGCGGAGATCATCGAAAATAACATGGTAAAACCGGAGGATATTCCCAAATTTGCGGGCAGAATCCACAGTGAGGCGAGCCGGTTAAGCTCTCTTGTCGAGGATATTATCAAGCTGTCCAGACTGGACGAAAACGACCAGTCAATCCCGATGGAGGAAGTGGATCTGATGCAGATCTGCCGTGATGTCGAGGGACATCTTTCCATACGGGCAAAGGAGCAGCAGGTGAAGATGACACTGAGAGGAGAGAGCTGCCGGATCAAAGGTGCACGGCAGGTTCTTTATGAGATGATCTACAATCTCTGCGACAATGCGATCAAGTACAACCGCAGGGACGGTGAGGTCGAAGTGACGGTTTCCCGCGGAAGAAACGGACGGGCAGTGGTATCTGTGGCAGATACCGGAATCGGAATTGCAAAGGAAGATCAGGAGCGGATCTTTGAACGGTTCTATCGTGTAGATAAGAGTCATTCCCGTGAAACGGGAGGTACGGGACTTGGACTTTCCATTGTGAAGCATGGAGCGATTCTTCATGATGCGAAGATTAAAATTGAGAGTACACTTGGAACCGGAACAAAGATTATTCTGGAGTTTTAAGTGAAAAACAGATACCGCAAAAGACAGCATGCGGGGACAGAACCTATATGGGAGGCTTGAAAAATTCATGATTTTTAAGTGACCAAAGCGGTTCCGTCCCCGCATGCTGTCTTTTTATGTATGGCTTTGCATCGTTACAAAAATGCAAATTCGTTGTTTTGAATAAACAGAGTATTCAATATTTGGTAAATATGATAAGGGGGTTGGGGGTTGTTTTTTGATGCAGAGTATGGTATTGTAAATATAACGAGTTCCGGAAACGTTACCGACACCGTTTCCGGAAATACAGACGAGATACCGACAGCCCTGTTTTTACGAAACAAAATGAGCTGGCTATAGGGGTTGCATAAGTTAAAATTTGCTGCGTATCCGTGAACAGGAATTATGTATTTGTGGGGTCGGATGGATAGAAAAAACGACAAGGAGAAAGGGTTAAAAAATGAGAGCAAGTGGTATTTTACTTCCGGTAGCTTCGCTGCCGTCCCGATATGGAATCGGATGTTTTTCGAAAGAAGCATATGAATTTGTGGATCGCCTGGAGGAGGCCGGCCAGAGCTACTGGCAGATTCTTCCACTTGGACCGACGGGATATGGAGATTCGCCGTACCAGTCGTTCTCTACTTTTGCAGGAAATCCATATTTTATTGATCTGGAGACCCTGGTAAAAGAGGGACTTCTGACAGAAGAAGAGTGTGATGCGTGCGATTTCGGTGACAATGCAGAGTATATTGATTACGAAAAGATTTATCTGTCCCGTTTCAAAGTACTCAGAAAAGCATTTGAAAGATTTGCGGCAGATGACGTATATGATGCATTTGTATCGGAAAATGGTTACTGGCTGGAAGATTATGCGCTGTATATGGCGATTAAGGATGCACTCGGCGGAATCAGCTGGAGTGAGTGGCCGGCAGAATTAAAGGACAGAGAAGAAGCAGCACTGAATCAGAAACGGGAAGAACTTGCCGAGGAGATTGCATTTTACAAATTCCAGCAGTTTATGTTCCTGAAACAGTGGAAAGCACTGAAAGCTTACGCAAATGAAAAGGGTATCCGTATTATCGGTGATATTCCGATTTATGTTGCATTTGACAGCGCCGACACCTGGGCAAATCCGGTTCTGTTCCAGTTTGATGAGGACAACCAGCCAAAAGCAGTTGCCGGATGCCCGCCGGATGCGTTCTCCGCAACCGGACAGCTCTGGGGCAACCCGTTATACAGATGGGATTACCATAAGAGCACAGGTTATGCATGGTGGCTGTTACGTCTGGCTCACGTGTTTAAACTGTACGATACTGTCCGCATCGACCATTTCCGCGGATTTGATGAATATTATTCCATCCCATTCGGTGATCAGACGGCAGAGCGCGGCCACTGGGAAAAAGGACCGGGCATGGATCTATTCAACACCGTCAAAGAAAAGCTCGGCGATGTGGATGTCATCGCAGAAGACCTGGGATATCTTACCGAGAGCGTGATCGAAATGGTGAAAGAATCCGGCTATCCGGGTATGAAGGTGCTGCAGTTTGCTTTTGACTCCCGTGAGGAGAGCGATTATCTGCCACACAATTACGAGAAAAACTGTGTTGTCTACACCGGAACGCACGACAATGATACCATTCTTGGATGGTATTATGTCATGAGTGAGGAAGACCGCGAATTCTCCAAAGAGTATATGGGAAATGCAAAGAGTACCGACGAGGAACTCCCGTGGGATTTCATTCGCATGTCAATGGAGAGCGTGGCAAATCTGGCTGTCACTCCGATGCAGGAATTTTTAGGTCTTGGAACGGAGGCAAGAATCAACTATCCGTCCACACTTGGAAATAACTGGAAATGGCGCCTGCTTCCGGGACAGTTTACACCGGAAATGGCAAAGAGAATTCATCGGCTGACACAGATTACAGCACGTATTGCAAAATAAAAATACGCGCCGGAGAGAAAGCAAAACAGGCCGGGAAAACAAGCCGGAAGAGATTCCGGCAGAACAGGTACAGAGTTTAAAGGAGAGGCCTGCAGAATATGGAACAGGTAACAATCAGGGACATTGCCCGCAAATGTAAGGTAGGCGTGAGTACCGTATCGAGAGCGATGAACAATCATCCGGACATCAATCCGGAAACAAAAGAGATGATTTTAAAGGTGATTGCTGAATCGAATTACGTACCGAACAACAGTGCCAGAAACCTGAAGCGGTCGAATGCCAAAGCGATTGCCATTCTGGTAAAAGGCATGGACAACATGTTCTTCAACAACATGATCAGTGTGATTGAAGAGGTTGTGCGAAAAAAGAAATACGCCTGCATTATTGAGCGAGTAGAGGAAAAGGCAAATGAGGTAGACTCCGCGATCGAGATCGTCAAAGAAAAACGGCTGCGCGGCATCATTTTCCTGGGCGGAAACTTTACGCATCCGCATGAGAAAATGGCGCAGATCCCGGTTCCGTATGTAATCAGTACAATCGGGGCGGTTTCAGACGGAGGAAAACCGTGCGCGAGCGTATCGGTCGATGACTACAGGGAAAGCTACAAGATGGTAGATTATCTCTGCAGCATTGGGCACCGGCGCATTGCCATCATTACCGCCTGCGAGGACGACATCAGTATCGGACGCCTCCGTCTGAATGCGTACCGCCAGGCTTTACTGGATCATGGGATACCTTATGACCCTGATCTGGTATTTCATATGACGAAGGACGATACGTACTCTTTCGCCACAGGGTACAAGATAACAAAAGAAATTCTGGAAAAAAAGACGGAGTTTTCCGCACTGTATGCCACCGCGGATACGCTGGCAATCGGTGCGTGCCGTGCCTTAAAAGAGGCAGGGCTTACCGTGCCGGATGACATTTCCGTCGCCGGATTTGACGGAATTGATGCGGGAGAGTATTATATACCCAGTATCACAACGATCCGCCAGCCGGTGGAGCAGCTTGCCGCAGAGACGGCGAAGATGCTGTTTTCCTTAATTTCAGGAAAAGAAGAACCCTGCAGCAAAGTATACGATGGGGAACTCGTCGTAAGGGAATCCACAAAGTCGCGGATCGCGCAGCAGTAAAATATTTGCTGTTTCGCTGCCCCCAAAAGTGATTCAGAAGTGAACCGTCCCATTCAGGGAAAAGCTTTGAATGGAACTGCGAAAGCTGCCAATTGCAGGAAATCTGGAATGGCAGCGCAACTAAATGACACTGTGGGAATTTATCCACAGCAATACGAGGAGAAAAAAATGGAAGAAAGAATTCAGGCAATCTTAAAAGAGCGTTTTGGAAGAGATCTGGACAACTGCACAAAGAGCGAAATCTTTGAAGCCCTGATGGTTATCACCAAACAGGAGATGGCAGGTCGCAAAAGAAACACCGGAAGTAAGAAGCTGTATTATATTTCAGCAGAGTTTCTGATCGGAAAACTGCTGTCCAATAACCTGATTAACCTTGGCATGTACGAGGAAGTTGAAAAAGCACTTGCAGCTCACGGAAGAGAGCTGACCGAGATCGAGGAGATGGAAATGGAGCCGTCCCTTGGAAACGGAGGTCTCGGCCGTCTGGCAGCATGCTTCCTTGATTCTATCGCAACGCTTGGCCTGCCGGGAGACGGTATCGGCCTTAATTATCACTTCGGTCTGTTCCGCCAGCTTCTGGTCGACCACAAACAGAAAGAAGTGAAAAATCCATGGATCACAAATGAGAGCTGGCTCGTCAGACAGCCGGTATCCTTTGCAGTTCCGTATAAAAACTTCACAATGCATTCTACCCTGTATGATATCGACGTACCGGGTTACAACAATGGCTGTAACCGTCTGCATCTGTTCGATGTAGATACGGTAGACGAGAGTATCGTTCCATCAGACAGCATCAACTTTGACAAGCATCAGATCCAGAAAAACCTGACACTGTTCCTCTACCCGGATGACAGCGACCGTGCCGGACAGCTGCTTCGTATCTACCAGCAGTATTTCATGGTCAGCAACGGCGCACAGTTCATCCTGATGGAGTGCGAGCAGAAGGGCTACGATCTGCATAAGCTGTATGATCACGTTGTGATCCAGATCAACGATACTCATCCGTCCATGGTCATTCCGGAGCTGATCCGTCTGCTGCAGGAGAGAGGCTTTACCATGCAGGAAGCCATCGATGTTGTAAGCAAGACCTGTGCTTACACCAACCACACCATCCTGGCAGAGGCACTGGAAAAATGGCCGATCGATTACCTCGAGGAGGTTGTTCCGCACCTGATGCCGATTATCCACGAGCTGGACGCACAGGCAAAGAAGAAATACAAAGATGAGAAAGTAGCGATCATCGACAAGGATCAGCGCGTCCACATGGCACACATGGATATCCACTACGGATTTTCTGTTAACGGCGTTGCAGCACTGCACACCGAGATCCTGAAAAACTCCGAGCTGAAACCGTTCTACGATATTTATCCGGAGAAATTCAACAACAAGACAAACGGAATCACTTTCCGCCGCTGGCTGCTGCACTGCAACCGTGAACTGGCACAGTATATCGAGAGCCTGATCGGACCGGGATTCAAAAAAGATGCCGACGAGCTGGAAAAACTGCTCAAATACAAAGACAACAAGAAGGTTCTTGCAAAACTTGAGGAGATCAAACACAACCGCAAACTGGATCTCAAACAGTTCCTGTATGAGACACAGAATATCGCGCTGGATGAAAATTCCATCATCGATGTACAGGTAAAACGTCTTCATGAGTACAAACGCCAGCAGATGAACGCCCTGTACGCTATTTACAAATACATGGATATCAAGAGCGGCAACAAGCCGAAAACCCCGATCACCATGGTATTCGGTGCAAAGGCTGCACCGGCTTATATCATCGCAAAAGATATCATCCATCTGATCCTGTGCCTGCAGGAGCTGATTGATAACGATCCTGAGGTAAGCCCGTACTTCAAAGTGATTATGCTTGAGAACTACAACGTATCAAAAGCTGCAAAGGTGATCCCGGCAGCAGATATCTCCGAGCAGATCTCCCTGGCATCCAAAGAGGCTTCCGGAACCGGAAACATGAAATTCATGCTGAACGGTGCCCTGACGCTTGGAACAGAAGACGGTGCAAACGTTGAGATTGGCGATCTTGTCGGAAAAGAGAACATCTACATCTTCGGAAAGAAACCGCAGGATGTCATCGACCTGTACGCAGATGCTGCTTACTGCTCAAAAGACATCTATGACGAAGATCCGGAGATTGCAAAGCTGGTTGATTTCATCGTCAGCGATGAGCTTCTTGCTATCGGCGACAAGGTTTGCCTGGAGAGACTCTACAAAGAGATCTTGAACAAAGACTGGTTCATGACGCTGCTCGACCTGAAAGAGTATATCAAGACAAAAGAAAGAGTATACAAAGACTACGAGAACAAAGATGCATGGAACAAGAAGTGCCTGATCAACATCGCAAAAGCAGGCTTCTTCTCCTCCGACCGTACCATTGCACAGTACAACGAGGATATCTGGCATCTGGCATAAGTGCAGAACATGCATACAAAACGCCGCCGCAGACGATTCGGTTCGTCCGCGGCGGCGTTTTTTAATGCAATTTTTATGAAAGATTCAGCCGTCTGCTTAAGATATAGCGGCAGATCAGGAACAGAACAACGCAGAGCACCACGGTGATGATAAGTGTGGAAACCGAGGATGTGGTAACCACAGCAGTCGGTGTGGAGTCCTGGAAAACACGGACGATGCTGATTCCGCCGAAGATCTGGATCACGGTAGTCATGCCGATGTAAGAGAGGACAGCCGTCAGAATTTTGTGGCTGGATACCAGGCTTCCGATGCTGATGGCGGCATAGAACAGAAGAATGCCAAAGAACAGCGAAGCGAAGAAGCCAACGATGGAAAACAGTGCCATACCGATGTGGTTCGTGATGCCGATCAGGGAAAAAGCAGCATCGGCAACACCGGTAATCTGTGCCCAGAGATAGGACAGAAAATCGGAAAAGGTCATGGCCTTGTTGTAAAAAAGCAGGGTGTTTGCGGTAAAATACCGGATTGCGTACGGCAGAAGCAAAAAAGCGAAGGAAGCGAGAACGGAAAGTGCGTTTAAGATGCTCCATGCGCCGAAAACCAGCATTTTGGAGAGAATATGATCCGTTGCCGATACCGGAAGGACGTTGGTCAGATACCCTTCGTCGGTAAAAAGATTTTTATAGTAGCGCTGGATCATCAGCACCTGTGTCATGACGGATGCGGCGATCACAATCAAAACGTACGCAAACAGATAGAGGACGATCAGCAGATCCGGCAGCTCAGAAATCTGGGAAAAGAGGAATCCGAAGCCTCCGAGAGCGCCCATGAAAATGGCAGCACCGTTCAGCAGCGCCATGTTTTTCCAGCATGCTTTCCACTCATGTTTCAGACATTTTTTTAACATTTGAATACCTCCCTGAAATAAGAATCAATCGATTCACCCTCCTGCATCCGGATATCCTCAACCGAGGCGTGCAGTTTTAACTGGCCCTCCTGAATGAAAATGACTTCATCCAGAATATTTTCGACATCTGAGATGAGATGGGTTGAAATGAGGATGGATGCGTCCGGGTCGTAATTGTTTAAAATCGTCGATAAAATATAATCGCGCGCAGCCGGGTCAACGCCTGCAATCGGTTCATCGAGACAGTACAGCTTTGCGCGGCGGCTCATGGTAAGAATAAGCTGTACCTTTTCCTTTGTTCCCTTTGACATGGTTTTTAAGCGATCCTTCGGACTGATTTTTAAAGATTCCAGCATGGCGTTGGCGCGGGAAGTATCAAAATCGTCGAAGAAATCGCTGTAATAGGTCAAAAGATCCGAGACGCGCATCCAGCTGCCGAGATACATTTTATCCGGCAGATATGAAACAATTTTTTTTGTCTCAATACCGGGATGGTTGTTGTCGATACAGATTTCCCCTTCACTTGGCGTAAGCAGACCATTCAGCAGTTTTAGCAGGGTTGTTTTTCCGCTTCCGTTCGGACCGAGCAGTCCGATGATTTTTCCAGAGTCCAGGGAAATATTGATGTGATCGAGTGCGGTATGATTTCCAAAGCGCTTCGTAAGATCTTTACACGTTACAAGTTCAGGCATGATTTTCTTCCTCCTCCATGGTTTTTGCGAGTAACTGCAGGATTTCCTCCGGTGTAATGCCGAGCTGTTTCATATGGGCAACAAAAGCAGATACTTCTGCGGCGGCAAGTTCTTGTTTCATCTGATGAATTAACTCCTTATCTTCTGTGATAAAGCGTCCGCTGGTTCGCTGGGAATAAATGAGTCCGCTGCGTTCCAGTTCGGAGAGGGCTTTCTGCATTGTGTTGGGGTTGACGGCGGCCTCCTGCGCGAGATCGCGGACGGACGGAAGCTTGTCACCCGGCTGATATTGTCCGGTAACAATGTCCATCTGGACCCGCTCGATGATCTGCAGATAGATCGGCCGCGCGGAATCGAGGTTCCATGGCATAATGGCGTTCACTCCTTTTGTACTACTGTATTAATTTGATAATACAATCATACAATCGCTTTAGGGATTTGTCAAGAATTTTAAGAAAAAATTTTAGATTTCGAGGGAAAACTGTGGTAAACTAACCATAAGTGCGGCACAATAAAATTAGAAGAAAGACCGCAGAATCGTTCCGCCTGAAAGGACGGATGAAAGGGAGAATTATGGCAGAAATTAAACTGAAAAAAAGAGAAGAGATGGATCCGGCGTACTGCTGGGATCTTTCCAGCCTGTTTGCCAGCGATGCGGCATTTGAAGAAACAGAGCGGAAAATCGAGAAAAAAATTGAGACATTCCGTTCCAGACAGGGAACCATGAAAGAAAGTGCAGAAGCACTGTACCGTGTCCTTTCGGATCTGGACGAAATCAGTCGTGTATTTTCCAGCCTGTATGTATATGCAAGTCAGAAATACCATCAGGACATGGGAAATCAGAAATATCAGGGATATGCAGGAAAGATGGACAGCATGATGGCGGTTCTCGCAGACGCAGCTTCCTTTGTGGAACCGGAAATTCTGGAGCTCGATGAGGAAACGGTTGCGAAATTTGAAGAGACGTATGAACCACTCCGTCTGTATGACCGCGTATTAAAAGAAAATTTCCGAAAAAAGGAGCATATTCTTTCACCGGAAATGGAGGCTGTTCTTGCAAAAGCCGGAGAGATGGCAGCCAGCCCGGATCAGATTTTCTCAGCTTTTTCAAATGCAGACCTCAGATTTTCACCGGTCACGGATGCCAAAGGAAATCAGGTTCCGTTAAGCCATGGTACGTTTATCGGATTTTTACAGTCGAAGGACCGCCGTGTGAGAAAAGAGGCGTTTGAAAAATATTATGCCGAATATGAAAAACACAAAAACATGCTTGCCGCAACATTTGGCGCAAATCTGAAGCAGGCAGCGTTTTTCGCAGATGTGCGGAAGTATCCGTCTGCTCTGGCAGCGTCGCTGGATGGCGGAAATATACCGGTCTCGGTTTATGACAAGCTGCTTGAGGCAATTCATGCAAAAATGCCGGCCATGTATCGTTACGTGGCATTGCGCAAGAAGCTTCTTGGGGTAGAAGAGCTTCATATGTATGATGTATACGTTTCTCTGACGAAAAAGTACGAACAGAAGTATACGTATGAGCAGGCGACCGAGATTGTAAAGAAAGCACTTGCTGTGCTTGGTGAGGACTATGTGGCACTGCTGGAAAAAGGATTTTCAGAGCATTGGGTTGATGTCTACGAAAATGAAGGAAAACGCAGCGGCGCTTATTCCTGGGGATCTTACGATTCTCATCCGTATGTGCTGATGAGCTTTGACGGAAACATTGACTCTGTCTTTACCCTGGCGCACGAAATGGGTCATTCGCTGCATACCTGGTATTCCAACCATACACAACCGTATACGTATGCAGAGTACCGTCTTTTTGTTGCCGAAGTGGCATCAACCTGCAATGAGGCTCTGCTGATCCGCTATCTGCTTGAGCATGCGAAGGAAAAAGAGGAGAAAATTTTCCTGCTGAATTATTTCCTGGACCAGTTTAAGGGAACGGTATTCCGTCAGACTATGTTTGCAGAATTCGAAAAACGGATTCATGAGAAAATGGCAGAGGACGGCACACTGACCGCAGATGGCATTTCCGAGCTGTACCTGTCGATCAATAAGGAATATTTCGGACCGGATATGATTTCAGATCCGCAGATTGCGCTGGAGTGGGCGAGAATTCCGCATTTTTACACGCCGTTCTACGTGTATCAGTATGCAACGGGTTTTTCCGCTGCGATTGCGATCAGCAGCAAAATCCTGGCTGGGGAACCGGGCATTGTGGAAAAGTACAAACAGTTCTTAAGCGGTGGCTGCTCGATGGATCCGATCGACCTTTTAAAAATCTGCGGCGTCGATATGACAAAGCCGGAGCCGGTGGAAGAGGCACTGGATGTCTTTGCTTCTTATGTGGAGGAACTGGAGAAGCTTACGGCACAAGAAGAGTAAAAGTTAAAAGTGCATAAAAAACAATGGAAATATGTGTGAAAAATATACAAAGTTTGGCGCGCTTTTCCCTTGAAAAAGTTTTTGAATATGTTACAATATTATTACGGAATAAAAATAGAAAACTGGGATATGAAAAAAAATTGCGATTAAGAGGGAGAATTTCCATATTTCTGTCGAAGAAAGGAAATTAAGCAAAATATTTTCGGAAGGCGGTTTTGACCTTAAAAACAGGGCAGCCGCAGCCGGTTTTTTGAAAAAACAGACGGATAGCAGATGAATAAAGGGTGAGAGTATGAATTTATATGAGGCTATTTTTGTTAGAAAATCAGTAAGAAATTATTGTTTCGACACGCTTCCGCCGCAGACATTAGATAAGATTTGGGAGCATTACAAGGAAATGCCGGCGTTGTTTTCCGGCATCGGTGTGGATATGGCGATTCTGGACAACCGGAAAGGGCAGGAGAGAATGCTCAGTATGTTCAGTGTGAAGGCGCCGTATTATATGGCTTTTTATTCGGAGGAGTCAGAGCGATACCTGATGAATGTGGGCTATATTATGGAGCAGATGGTGCTGTATCTGTGCAGTATCGGACTGGGAACCTGTTTTATCGGAAGTAATCGTGTGAAAAAGGCGGAGCTTGAGAAGAACGGAAAGCGGCTGGTGGGGATCGTCGCTTTTGGTAAGAGTCATGGTTCGCATACGAGACGGCAAAGTGAGGCAAAGAGACTGCCACTGGAGGATCTTTGCGTGTTCAAAGAGGTGCCGCGGCAGTGGATGACGCAGATGCTGGAGGCGGCGAGACTGTCGCCATCCAGTATGAACAGCCAGCCGTGGAGATTTGTGGTTTATGATAACAGGATTCATATTTTCTCGAAGAAGCACAGTGTGGAGAAGCTTCGGAAGTGGGATGAGGTGAATTTTGGGATTATGTTTGCAAATATGATGGTGGCAGCGGAGGAGCTGTGGCTGGATGTCGACCTGATCAGACTCGGGGATATTTCGCAGAAAAACTTCTCAAATAATCAGTATGTGCTGAGCGCGATTCTGAAGGCGTAGAGGTGAATACGGACGACCGCGGACGACCTCGTGCGGCTTCGTACCTGCGGTGCAGCGGGCGAGAAAAAGAGGGCGGAACTTGTAGCGCGGAAGGGGCCCGGAAAAATGGGAATCAACGCAATTCGTCAGGAAACCTGATGGTTTCCCGACTCAGTGCGTTTTGACCTCTGGTGTTGTGCACCAGAGGTCATCCCATTTTTCCGGGCCCCTTCTGCGCTCACAGTTCTTGCCCTCTTTTTCTATGCCCGCTGCACCGCAGGCACGAAGCCACGCGAGGTCTGACGGTGGGGACGGGGGTAAAGCGTCTGGATCCGCCAGGAGGCGGATCGGCGTGAGCATGTGGGGTGGATAGAGGTCTGGATCCGCCAGGAGGCGGATCGGCGTGAGCATGTGGGGTGGATAGAGGTCTGGATCCGCCAGGAGGCGGATCGGCGTGAGCATGTGGGGTGGATAGAGGTCTGGATCCGCTAGGAGGCGGATCGGCGTGAGTATGTGAGGTTGGGAGGACGGATGGAAAGGAGTCTGGATTCGTCAGGAGGGTGGTTCGGTGTGAATTTGTGGGGGGAAGACAGCTGTGCGGGTGTCTGATGGAGAGCGAAAATTGAGGGAATCGTAGATACTTTTGATTTTTTTTGAAAAAAATTGAAAATAGGTATTGACAAATGAGGGGAGTTCCTGTATAGTATCATTTGTAAGGTGCAGCGAGCACTTAGCAAGATAAAAATTAATAAATGCGCGAGTGGCTCAGGGGTGGAGTACAACCTTGCCAAGGTTGGGGTCGCGGGTTCGAATCCCGTCTCGCGCTCTGCTGGAAACCGGAATGTGTAAGCATTCCGGTTTTTGCGTTGTGGAAAAATAGATGAAAAAGAAATCTTATTTTTAAAACTTAAGAATATTGCATTTTAAATTTTCATATGCTATAATGCCGATAGGCAATGAAATGAATGGCTTGCAAAGTCAACAAAAGCCCCACGAGCTGCAACTCGTGGGGCTTTCTGTGCCTTTTGGGCAAGGCGGCTTAAACCTTAGGCTGGCTGCCAGTTATTTCTTACCGTCCAGCCATTTGCAGATATAGTAGGCTACTATACTTGCCATAACGGAAAGAAAAAATGAAATGAAATGAATAGAATAGTTCTTGCACTGTCAACCCTCCCTTCTCTGCCTGTCTGGGAGTGGCAACGTTCATTAGTATAACATACAATTCTTATTTCTAAAATAAAAAAATTCCCTGTTTTTATAAAAATTCAAGGCTTCGAAAAAAAGTTCTTGCCCGGTAGTTACTACCGTACGGTATGCTAAGGATAACAAAGCAAATCAGCGAAAGGGGAATGTAGTATGAACATTACGATGGAGAATTTTAAAACCGCAAAGTATGATGTGTTTTCTATTTTTGATGACCGCTGGGGTTTGTGTACTGCGGGTACGCCAAGGGAGTATAATACGATGACGATCGGATGGGGTACGATGGGGACGATCTGGGGACCGCCAAAGAAAGGAAAGCAGATCATTACCGTATTTATCCGGGAAAGCCGCCGGACGCATCAGATTCTGCAGAAGGAAGACGAGTTTACGGTCTGCTTTTTTCCAGAGAAATATCGGAAGGATCTTGGAATCCTGGGATCAAAATCGGGAAATGATGTGCCGGATAAGATCAGTCTGACCAGTCTGACACCGAAGATGCTGGGAAATGCGGTTGGATTTGAAGAGGCAGAGCTGACCTTTGTCTGCAAAAAAATCTATGCGGTCAGAATGGAGAAAGAAGATCTGCCGGAATTTACGCGCGATACTTTATATAAAGATGGCGATCTCCATTATCTGTATATGGGCGAGATTGAAGATGTCTTTGGCATGATTGAGGAATGAAACAGGAAAATTGGCGTGATGTATCAGTATTTCTTATCACAATCTTGTATATACTGCACCGGGCAGAAAGGCATCAGACTGCGTGAAATGCGGAAAATGTGAGAAAGTATGTCTGCAGCACCTGCAGATCAGAAACCTGCTGGAGGATGTGGTGAAAGAGTTTGAAGCGGAGCGTGCTTGAAAAAATTTCCGAAATTTACAAAAAGTACATCTGATCAGGGAGTAACCTGATCAGATGTACTTTTTTGTACGCAGTATATCAGAGTTTGATCCAAGGGGACCATTCTGCTGCAGAATAATTGGATTAATAGTTGGCTTTATAAGAATTTCTCTTTTCCGCCGTTACGCGGTGCATCCGCTCTGCCATTACAACCATCAGAATCAAAATGGCCATCAGGAATACCGGATACAGTCCGAAGGAAATATGCTGGCCGAGAACACCGAAAACCGGCGGCATCAGGCAGGTTCCGACGTAAGCAAAGGCCATCTGGATGCCGATGATTCCCTGGCTTAAGTCGGCACCGAAGTTTGCCGGTGTCTCGTGAATGATGGAAGGATAAATCGGCGCACAGCCAAGTCCGATCAGGATCAGGCCGATAAACAGAAGGGAATCGCCAAGCGGCAGCAGCATCAGAATCGTGCCGACTGCGATCACAGCCTGTCCGAGCCGGATCATTTTCTGGTCATTTAATTTCATTGTGATGAAACCGCAGAAGAACCGTCCGATCGTGATGCCAACGTAGAACAGGCTTGCCCAGCTTGCCGCACGCTTTGCATCGATGCCGCGGAACAAAGTACAGTAGCTTGCAGCCCACATGCCGGCAGTAGATTCTACCGCACAGTAGCAGAAGAAGCAGGTCAGAACCTCTTTGACACCGGGAACGCGGATCAGGCGGGAAAAACTTCTCTGTTCCGGAACGGAGTTCTCATCTGCAGAAGTATCAGCAGATGGCTTCTGCCAGAGAGGAAGACTGAAAAATAAAATCAGAGTCAGCACAATCTGGAACAGGGCGATGGTACGGTAGCCGTTGTTCCAGGTGGAATGATTGATGGCATATCCCATGACGACCGGACCGGTGCTGCATCCGACGCCCCACATACAGTGCAGCCAGCTCATATGGCGGGCTTTATAGTGCAGGGCAACGTAGTTGTTCAGGGCTGCGTCCACGCTTCCGGCGCCGAGGCCATAGGGGATACCCCAGAGGCAGAGGGCGAGAAAAGAGTGGCTGACGGAGAATCCAAACAGCGCCACTGCTGTTGTGAGAACGCTTACTGCCGTGATTTTTCCGGTGCCGAAGCGGGTATTCAGACGGTCGCTGTTCAAACTGGATACGATTGTTCCGGCGGCAATAATCATAGAAATGATGCCGGCAGAAGAAACAGAAGTTCCAAGCTCCTGATACATGACCGGCCACGCTGAGCCGAGCAGAGAATCCGGCAGTCCGAGACTGATGAATGCCAGATAAATGACTGGTAACAAAAGTGAAACCATGGTAAAAACCTCCTCTTAAGAAAAGATAAAATAAGAATGAATCGTTTTCTTGCGTTTAACGCAAAACCAAGATTCATAAGCAGTTTTAAAGTATCATAACCGATAAAAAGAATCAATACTTTCTTTTTTTGATTTTACAGTAAAATCTTTGTGGAAAAAGCTGTAAATTTATTTATTAATGTAGATTATTTTTTATATCAAATTTATTAGTTGTACTTTACAGTACGGAGAAGATCGTGGTACACTAAAAGAAGACTGGTTGCGGTTCCCGCATCGGTGAACAGTAACCGGGCATCCCGGTTTGCCGGGGCATTCATATTTAAGAGAACACAAGGGAGAAAAAATACACAAAGAGAGGTAGACAAGAAATGGGAGGCTTTTTTGGAGTTGCATCAAGAAAAGACTGTACACTGGAACTGTTTTATGGAGTAGACTATCACTCACATCTCGGAACAAGAAGAGGCGGTATGGCGACATACGGAGCAAATGGCTTTTCACGTGCTATCCACAACATTGAAAATTCACCGTTCCGTACAAAATTTGAGCGTGATGTGGAAGAAATGGAGGGAAACCTCGGCATTGGCTGCATTTCCGACTATGAACCGCAGCCGCTTTTGATCCAGTCACACCTTGGAAGCTTTGCGATTACCACGGTTGGAAAAATCAACAACATGGATCAGCTTTTAAAAGAGGTTTACGGCAACGGCCGTACCCATTTCCAGGAGATGAGCACCGGTCAGATCAATGCAACCGAGCTTGCGGCATCTCTGATCTGCAGTGAAAAGACGATTCCGGAGGGCATCCGCCATCTGCAGGATGTTGTTGACGGTTCCATGACGCTGTTGCTGCTGACAAAAGACGGCATCTACGCTGCGCGCGATAAAAAAGGCCGCACCCCGCTTGTTATTGGAAAGAAAGAGGGAGCGTACTGCGCATCCTTTGAAAATTTTGCATATCTGAACCTGGGTTACACGGATTACCATGAACTCGGACCGGGTGAGATTGACTTTATTACGCCGGAGAGCGTCGAGATGCTCGTGCCGCCGCAGGAGGAGATGAAGATCTGCTCCTTCCTGTGGGTTTACTATGGTTACCCGACTGCGTCCTATGAGGGGATCAATGTAGAGGAGATGCGGTATCACTGCGGCGCCATGCTTGCCAAACGTGATGCGGGAAGCAATGTCCACCCGGATCTCATTGCAGGCGTGCCGGATTCCGGCATTGCGCATGCAATCGGCTATGCGAATGAGTCCAAAGTTCCGTTTGCAAGACCATTCATCAAATATACCCCGACCTGGCCACGCTCCTTTATGCCGACCAACCAGGAACAGAGAAATCTGATTGCCCGAATGAAGCTGATCCCGGTGCAGGCACTGATCGATCAGAAAAAACTGCTGCTGATCGACGACTCCATCGTGCGCGGTACGCAGCTCCGTGAGACAACGGAATTTTTATATCAGAGTGGTGCAAAAGAAGTTCATGTCCGCCCGGCGTGCCCGCCGCTGTTGTATGGCTGCAAATTCCTGAATTTCTCCCGCTCCAAATCCGAGCTGGATCTGATCACCAGACGGATTATTCTGGAAAAAGAGGGAGAAAACGCAGAGAAAGTACTGGAAGAGTATGCAGATCCGACCAGCGACCGCTACGAGTCCATGTGCCAGGAAATCTGCCGCCGTCAGAATTTCACCAGCCTCAGATATCACCGTCTGGACGATCTGGTAGAGTCGATCGGACTGCCGAAATGCAAAATGTGTACCTATTGCTTTGACGGAAAAGAATAAACAGGTTATAATGGTTTTTAAACAGGCCAGCTGACAGAAAAATAAGAGTCTGTCGGCTGGCTTTTTTCTGTAGGAAAAAGAAGAAAAATATATTGGAGGCTTACCTATGGGGATTAGTATTCTGATTGTAGATGATGATAAGCTTCTGGTGGAAAAGCTGGAAGAAACCGTCAACTGGAGCGGAATTGGAATTGATATGGTATTTACGGCAAACAACATCCGCCAGGCGCAGAAGCTGCTGGAAGAGTATCCGATTGAAATGCTGCTGTGTGACATTGATATGCCACAGGGCAACGGGCTGGAGCTTCTGGAATGGATCCGGTACAAAAAGCTGGATATTGAATGTACCTTCCTGAGCAGCTATGCAAATTTCGCGTATGCGCAGATGGCGCTGAAGCTGTCATCAAGGGAATATCTGTTAAAACCGATTTCCAATGTGGATCTGGAAACAGCGCTGCGCAGAATTGTCGGGATTGTGCAGGAAAAACATCAAAAACAGAAGAAACAGGAGAAAAAAGGAGAGAATGAAAAGCAATTCTGGGAGGATCTTCTGGTTCAGTGTCTGCAGGAGGAGTATTGGATTGAAAGGGCAAAAAAGAGCGGATATTGTACTCCGGATGAGACCTTCCGTCTGATTCTGCTGCGGGTACTGGAAATTCCGGATAAGGAACATTATAAAAAGGAGATCAGCTTATATAATTTTGTGATTACAAATGTTCTGACGGAATATGTGGAAACAACAGAAATGAAACTGGAAACCGTGGTACATGTCAGCGATCTGGAATGGGCAGTTGTGTTGCGAAATCACGGAAGTGCGATGGGAACGCAGGAGGAACTGGCAGAACTGCGGACCTGTCTGGCGGGTGCGTTTCCGGCAAGATTCTGCATGTACATGGGAAAACCGGCGGTACTGGATGAGATTTCAAAGAGCCGCGATCAGCTCGAAGAGATGGAAAAGTATGTAGTGCCGGATGAAACAGGGATTCTGTATGAGACACGCTGGTCTTTCGTAGAGCGCGATTATCAGGAAGTGCCGTGGAAAACGTATCTGGCTGAGATGGAGCGATCCGATTCCCTTGCGGCTGTGCGGGAAAAGCTGCAGGAATATCTGAAAAAGCGTGAGAAAAGCGGCGGTCTGCGAAAAGATTTCACAAGTCGTTTTTTTGAAGAAATGATACAGAATATATATGTTTATTTAAAAGAGAGCAATATTGTTTTCGGACAGATTTTTGACAGTGAAGAGTATGAAACGAAACGGAGAGAGGCGGTTCTCTCTGTGGTAGGTGCCCATGCGTTCATCGATTATCTGTTTGATGTGCTGGAAGGTCAGAAAAAGAACGAATCCCGCAGTGACAATGTGGTGGAGCAGCTAAAAGACTATATCGAACAGAATCTGAACGAGGATCTTTCAAGATCCGTGCTTGCAGGAAAAGTGTTCCTCTCAGAGGACTACGTTTCCAAAATTTTTATGAAAACAACGGGAATGTCGCTTCCGAATTATATTGCTGAGCGGCGCATTGAGCGGGCAAAGGAGTATTTGCGCAGTTCATCGCTTCCGATTAGCAAAATTGCGATGGAAGTCGGCTATGGAAATTTTTCTTATTTCAGTAAAACGTTCCGGGAGCTGGTCGGATGTACACCAAATGAGTACCGGAGCAGACAAAAATAACAAAAAAACGATGTCAATAACAAAAAAACGTTCTGATTAAAAAAGAGATGTGAAAAGACATCTCTTTTTTAATATACAGACTGCCGGAAAATGATAGAAAAACGCCCCTCTTTTTTGTATAATATGTTCATCGGTTGAAACGAGAGCATGAAAAAGAAAAATTGTAACGATTCAGAGCCATGCGAAATGGAAGAAAAATCGAGATGGGACTCTGAACAGTTACGAAAAATTTAAAGGAAAGAAGGGATGATATGTGAGCGCCAACCATAGTAAAACCAAAAAGAAGAGTTCCATAGGATTTGTAGAGGGAGTGAGAAGAAGCAGGCCATTATATTTACTGATGATTCCTTCTATTATCATTTTTGCACTGTTTACGTACTACCCGATGTACGGAATTGTGATTGCATTTAAAAACTTTACACCTGCGGATGGAATTATGGGAAGCAGCTGGGCTGGACTGAAATACTTCAAACAGTACTTTAACTCCTATCAGTTCGGTCTGACCATTAAAAACACAATTATCATCAGTCTTTACACCATCGCGGTAACATTCCCGCTTCCGGTTATCATGGGACTGCTGGTTAACCAGATGAAGGCACAGAAGTTTAAAAAATTCTTCCAGGTATCAACCTATCTGCCGCACTTCATCTCCACCGTTGTTATGGCCGGAATGCTGATCCTGTTTCTTTCCCCAAGTACAGGTATTATCGCAAAGCTGGTCGGACTGCTTGGATTCAAGCTCCCGAACCTGATGGGAAGTGCAAAAGCATTCCCGCACATTTATGTATGGTCTGAGGCATGGCAGCATGTAGGATGGGACAGTATCCTCTATATCGCAACACTTTCCTCTGTAGACCCGACCCTGTATGAAGCGGCAACGATGGACGGCGCCAACAAATGGCACAAAATGATCCACATCGACGTTCCGGCTCTGCTGCCGACGGCAACCATCATGTTTATCATGAGAATGGGAAGCGTTATGAGCGTTGGATTTGAGAAGGTTTACCTGCTGCAGAATACACTGAACAGTACCTCAAGTGAGATCATTTCCACCTATGTGTATAAGATGGGCCTTGTGAGCAGCCAGTACAGCCTTTCCGCTGCAATTGGCCTGTTTAACAACATTATCAACCTGGTTCTTCTTCTGGCAGTCAACTTCATTTCCAGTAAAATGAGTGATACCTCACTGATCTGACAGAATTTTGAGCCTACATAGGAATGGAGAGCAAAGATATGAGTAAAGCAAAAGCAGTATCAACAAATAAAGTAAAGAAATCCAGAGAAGACTGGATTTTCGATATCATCCTGTATACGATCGGCGTGCTTCTGATCATCATCACCCTGTATCCGATGTACTTCATCATCATTGCATCGTTCAGTGATCCGGCAGCCGTATCCAACGGACAGATTATGTTCCTTCCGAAAGGAGTTAACTTCAAAGGATACAAACAGCTGGCGAGCTATGCAAAGCTGTGGACCGGCTACCGTAATACGATTGCTTACGTAATTATGGGAACGCTTGTGACACTCGTTGTCAATATTCCGGCTTCCTACGCGCTTTCCAGAAAGCATTTGTATGGAAGAAGATTTTTCACAGCATTTTACCTGATCCCGATGTTCTTCACCGGCGGTCTGATCCCAACCTACCTGGCAGTACAGAGATTTCATCTGCTGGACACCTTCTGGGTTATGGTTGTTCCGTTCTCCGTTGTAACGTATTACATCATCGTAGGACGAACGTTCTTCAACAACAGTATCCCGGAGGATCTCTGGGAGGCGGCGCAGCTGGATGGATGTGGATACCTTGGATTCTTCTTCAAGATTGTGCTTCCGCTTTCCAAAGCCGTTATCGCTGTTATTGCCCTGTGGGCAGCAGTAGGACAGTGGAACTCCTACTTTAATGCATTGATTTATATCCGAAGCGAAAGTCTGCAGCCGCTGCAGATTGTCCTTCGAAGCATTCTGGTCGGCAATCAGACCATGAGTGCCATGAGTACCGGCGCTGCAGCCGTTGAGGCAAAGCAGATGGCCGATCTTATCAAATACGCGATCATCGTGGTTTCCTCCGCGCCGATCATGTGTATGTACCCGTTAGTGCAGAAATACTTCAATCAGGGTGTTATGCTCGGATCACTGAAAGGCTGATCCTGCGGATAGGAGAGAAGTATTGCAAATAAAAATCATAAAGGAGAGATGATGATGCGAAAGAAAACAAAAATGGCCTGGAGCGTTGCTCTTTCGGCCGCAATGGCAGCTGGACTGCTTGCAGGATGTGGAAGCAATGGAGGAACGGAAAGTACGAGTGGAAGCACTGCAACAAGCTCTGCCAAGACAGAATCTTCTGCCAGTGACACGACAGATACCAGTGACCGCCCAACCTATAAGATTGCAACGGTAAGATGGACCGATACCTGGCCGACCGATTTCCTGCATGAAGGCGTCATGAAAGAAATCGAGGACAAGATGAATATCAACATCGACTGGCAGGTTTATTACAACAGTGACTGGTCCGAGCAGAAATCTCTGCTGCTGGCTTCCGGAGACCTCCCGGATGCATTTCTTGGCTCCATCTGCTTAACACAGGCAGATATGGCACAGAACAAATCGGCATTCCTGGATCTGACAGATCTGATCGAAAAAGATATGCCAAACCTGAAAGCAGCCTTTGAGGCTGATCCGGAACTGAAAGCAGTCTGCACCAGCCGTGACGGAAGAATCTACAGCTTACCGAAGAAGCTTCCGCTTCGTCCGAAGGTTTGCGGCGATGTTATGTGCATCAACCAGGAATGGCTGGATAACTTAGGACTGGAAACACCGAAGACCTATAAAGAACTGGAAGAGGTTCTTGTTAAATTTGCGACAGAAGATGCTGACGGCGATGGCGATCCGACCAACGAGATCGGTATCACAAATGCGGCAAGCAGCGGACTGTTAAGCGGTGATCTGCGCCACATCCTTTCCCCGTTCGGAACAATGGTAAGCCGTGACGGAAACTACATGGGACTGAATGGCGAAGGAAAACCGGTCTTCATGCCGATGGAAGAAAATTACAAAGAAGCAGTAAAATGGATGCGTCAGTTATGGGAAGAGGGCGTTGTTGACCCTGAGTACTTCACACAGGACGGCTCTATGCAGACAGCAAAACAGCAGGCAGATGGCGGTTCTCAGGTAGGTCTTATCTTTGGATGGACTGCAGATGCTCAGGTTGGCCCGAACGTAGATCAGTTTAAGACCCTTGAGGCAGTAGAAGGCTACGATGGAAACCACTACGTAGAAGCAGCAACCAATTACCTTGATATCTCCGACCGTGAGCTCATGATCTCCAAAGACTGTAAAGATCCTGACACCCTGCTGAAATGGGCAGATGAATTTTATACCGATCTTGCATCGTTACAGACCTTCTATGGTACGATCGGAAGCCAGATCACAGACAATGGCGACGGAACCTACAATGTAGATGTGCCAAGCGATGGATCTTCTCTGGATACTTCCGCATGGTCCAACTCCTTACGTGACTTCGGACCAAAATACATGAACGAGGATTTCTATGACAAAGTTTCTCTTCCGGAAGATCAGGGTGATGGTATCAAACTGGCAGACGATGCAATCAACGAGAAATATGTTGATACTGAGAAAAACTGCGGATTCCCGATGGTTCAGTATACCGACGAAGACCTTTCCAGAATCACGGCAATCGGAACCGATATCTATAAATATGTAGAAGCACAGTATGCGCACTGGGTAGTAGACGGCGGCATCGATGATGAGTGGGATTCCTACATCGATCAGCTGAAAGCTATGGGCATTGACGAGTTCCTCCAGATTCAGACAGATGCTTACAATGCATACAAAGAAAATCTGGCAAAATAAACAGAAAAAAATATTACCTGTAAGAAGCAGGTGTTGATCCGGCGGGTCAATGTCTGAGGTGCAAAACAGCAGGAGAAACGGCAGGCCAGAAATGACCTGCCGTTTTTGACAAAAGGAGGATTTTTACATGTTTTTGGAAAAAGAGGGGAAGTTAATTTATTCTTACGACGGCGAGACCGTCTGCATCGAAGCGTGGGGGAAAGATGCACTGCGTGTGCGTGCGACAAAAAATCGAAGCTTTACCGGCCGTGACTGGGCGCTGGAAGCAAAGGACGCGCATGCGGGAGAGGTTGAAATCTTTGAGGATCCATCAGCAAAAGGCGGAGCCTTTGCCAATATGTATGAGGGAACGGATACTTCCTACGGAAAAATCACAAATGGAAAGCTTCATGCAGTGATCGATTCCGGCAGCGTCATTACGTTCTATCATGAGGATGGAAGAGTTCTGTTAAAGGAGCATTTCCGCCGTCTGCGCGATGAGGAAAGCATGCCGCTCAACATCATGGGACGCGAGTACAGCAACGGCATCGGGGATAATTTCCGTATTGTGGCGCGTTTTGTGGCAAGAAAAGGCGAGAAAATCTTCGGAATGGGACAGTATCAGCAGCATGAGCTGGATCTGAAGGGCTGTATGCTGGAGCTGGCACAGAGAAACTCACAGGTCAGTGTTCCGTTCTATCTTTCCAGTATCGGCTACGGCTTCTTATGGAACAATCCGGGCGTCGGACAGGTGATGTTTGCGAATAATGGAACGGAATGGGTAACGGAATCCGGGAAAGAGATCGATTATCTTGTGATTGCAGGTGATACGCCTGCCGAGATCGAGGAGAATTATATGACGCTGACCGGAAAACCGCCGATGATGCCGGAATATGGCATGGGCTTCTGGCAGTGTAAGCTCCGCTACTGGAACCAGGAGCAGCTCTTGTCTGTCGCAAGAAAATACAAAGAGCTTGGCGTACCGCTTGATGTGATTGTCGTCGATTTCTTCCACTGGACGAAGCAGGGCGAGTTCAAATTTGATCCGAAATACTGGCCGGATGTGCCGGGCATGTGCCGCGAATTAAAGGAGATGGGAATTCAGGTTGTTGTGTCGGTATGGCCGACCGTCGACATTTATTCCGAAAACTTCGAGGAGATGAAGGAGAAGGGCTATCTGGTTCGCACGGAGCACGGTGTACCGCTGACGATGCTCTGCGGCGGAAATGAAGTTTTCTTCGATGCGACTAACCCGGATGCAAGAACATATGTCTGGGAGAAGATCAAGAAAAATTATTATGATCAGGGTGCCAAGCTCTTCTGGCTGGATGTGGCAGAGCCGGAATACAGCGTTTATGATTTCAAGAACTACCGTTATCAGCTCGGAAGCGTACAGGAGGTCGGAAATATTTATCCGAAATATTATCTGAAAGCGTTCTATGACGGCATGACGGCAGAAGGCGATACCATGCCGATCAGCCTGATCCGTTCTGCCTGGGCAGGCAGCGCGAAATATGGTGCACTCGTATGGTCAGGCGATATTGTAAGTACCTTTGAGTGCTTCCGGCGCCAGGTACAGGCAGGTCTTAACATGGCGGTTGCCGGTATTCCGTGGTGGACCACTGATATCGGCGGCTTCCACGGCGCAAGAACCGATGACCCGGATTTCCATCGTCTGTACATCCGCTGGTTTGAGTACGGATGCTTCTGCCCTGTCATGCGTCTGCACGGAAACCGCAACCCACAGGAGGGCTACGGTGCAGAGCAGATCGGATCCGGCAGCGATAATGAGATCTGGAGCTTTGGCGATAAGGCATATGAAATTTCAAAGAAATACATTTTCCTGCGTGAGCGCCTGAGAGATTATATCCGGACACAGATGAAGAAAGCACATGAGGACGGAACTCCGATGATGCGGCCTGTTTTCTATGATTTCCCGACAGATCAGGAAAGCTGGAATGTGGAGGATGCCTATCTGTTCGGACCGGATCTTTATGTTGCACCTGTGATGGAGGATCACGTAACGGAGCGCGAGGTTTATCTCCCGGATGGAACGGCATGGTTTAACGCATGGACCGGAGAAAAGTATGAGGGAGGACAGAACGTAACGGTTGCTGCACCGATGGATATCATTCCGGTATTCGTAAGGGAAGGAGCAGATACAGAACATCTGCTGAACATTTTTTCTGAATAAGAGAATGTTACCGCTCACCGGTACCCGGCAAACGGTAACAAAGAATCCTGTTTTCACCATGTGAAACACGGACTCTGCATGGACAAAGCGAAAAAATGTGATATAATGGGTTGTGTTACAAAGAACATAGCTGCAAATATATTCCGTGAGTGTAAAATGACTGCCGGAGCTGCGCGGTAAGGTGCGGCGTCCGGCAGTTGCTCTGTAGAAAAAAAGAGGGGTGGATGTGCTTATGAATCTCTGGCAGAAAGGAAAACGAAGGATGCTGCATAGCGTTCGAATACGCAGTATGAAAGATACGTCACTGCGGCTTGGAACTCCGGTTTTTCTGGTTTTGATGGGGCTTGTTGTCTGCCTGCTCTGGGGCATTTGGGAAAACCGCAAGCTGGCAGATAAATACATTGCCGATACGGCAAAGCTCTATGTTGATCAGATCAACCGTGATATGTCGCAGATCAACAGTGAACTGATCTATCTGCTGGATTCTGACAGCAATATCAAAGAAATCCCGGATCAGATAACATCGACAGATGCTCAGTATTATGAAATGGAGCAGACGCTGCGAGAGCGAAACCGTGTACTGAAAATCCGTTATCATGAGGTACAGACCTTCTTTGTCTACGGTCAGAAAGCCAATGTTCTGATTACGGACAGCGGAACTATGTTTACCGAGAGTAAGGGAATGACAACACTGAATCAGATGCTGATGTCATATCTGCAGATTATGACATCCAGGGATTCGATCAGCACACAATGGACCGTGATTACATTTGGCGATGACGACTATATTGTCGGCTGGTACGCGAAAAACAAGAAAGTCATCGGCTGTGTCATCAATCTGAATCTGATTTTCCGGACCATCCGCGCCAAAACAGAGGAGTATGATGTCATTCCGTTTATGGTAGATGCCAGAGGATGCGTGATGACGCAGGCAGACACATCGGAAAAATATAAGAATGAGATTATCGATTTTTCCAAAGCGAGAAAGAAGAAGGAGAAAAATGCGACGGTCTATTCCTACCAGCTTGGCACGGTCGGAAAAATCAATCTTATGGTTCTGCCGGGAGGAGGTATTCTTGAGAATGTATTGATTATGCAGATTGCATTTGTCGTCCTGATCGCGGTTCTTCTGATTGTCTGCGCATTGGAAATTACAGCATATTACCACCGGATTCTGGTACCGCTGGAAAAATTCGGACAAAAACTGGAGGATCTGGAAAAAGAGCAGAGTCTGAATGACGATGGAAGCAACAATCTGTTAGAGCTGGAGTCTGTGAGCGGCAAATTCAAGGAACTGCTGCGGAAAATACAGGGATTGAAAATTGCAATCTACGAAAAAGAGCTTGCCGAACAGAAAGCCGAGCTGGAATACACGCAGGAACAGATAAAGCCACACTTCTTTCTGAACTGCCTGAGCCTGATCCATGGCATTGCGGATAAGAATAACGAAGGCGAGATCGTTGAGATCACAACGGTGCTGTCCGACTATATGCGCTACATTTTCCAGGATTCCAAGAAGCAGCGCGATGTGGAGGAAGAGCTGGAACACATTGAGGCATATATCCGCATCCAGAAGCTGCGGTACGGAGAAGAAGCCTTTTCCTTTGAAGCAACGACGGATGGTGATATCGGAGAATGGAAGGTTCCGTCTCTTCTGCTACAGACACTGGTGGAAAACTCCGTAGTACACGGTGTATCCCTGGACCGGAAGAGCGAGATTTCCCTGTATCTGACAAATGAAACGTACGAGGACGGTGAGTACCTCTACATCTGTATTTCCGACACCGGAAACGGATTTTCGAAAGAGGCACTGGATGCAATCGAAAACGACACGCCTATCATCTACCACGGTCGTCACCATGTCGGCATCTCCAATATAAAACGCCGCCTGGCGCTGATGTACGGCGAACGGGCGAGCATTACGTGCTCCAATATGGATGAAAATTACGGAGCCGTCGTAGAGGTGCGGCTGCCGAAAACAGAATAAAGCGAAAAGAAAAAAGGCGGGAACCCGGAGAAACATAGAGGGTTCCCGCCTTTTTGCGTGAAAAAACTGCAAGAGCTTCCGGAACCTGATGGCTCCGGGAAGCTCCTGCAAAGGGGGAGATGATTCAAAAACTGTTTTCTGTATCAGATACGGGAAACTCCGTCATCGGTATAACGCTCATAGGAAGCGCCTTCGTATCCGACCATGCGGATGCTTTCCTCTTTGATATCCGGTACGGATTCTGCAAAATCGGCAACCGGGATTGCGCAGCCTTTGCGGATGAAGAGAGGAACCTCATTCAGGGCAACTTCTACGTAGTGGATACCTTTCGGAAGAACCTCCTGGAACATGTTTCCATTGCCGAGGAATTTTACAAACATCATTTCTTCCGGCAGATATACATAACGGCCGATGGCATTCTGAGTGTAAACCGGTGCAATCATGATCTCATTACCGATCATCAACTGATCTTCTGTATTTCTTGCCAGCTTGTCGTCCGGATAAACGAAGGCAAGCGGTTTGAAGTACATATCATCGTTTAAAGCAGCCTTCATGTACTCGCTGTACAGATACGGAACGAGGCGGTAGCGGACTCCGATGACGTTGCGGAAGTCTTCGATATGCTCAAACTGGTAAGGTTCCTGCTCACGTGTTCCGAGTGCAGCATGGTTTCTCATCAGAGGAGTGAAAACACCAAGTGCCAGCCAGCGAAGCAGCAGGTCTCTTGTGGTATTTGCACCGAATCCGCCGAGGTCGGCTCCGGTATAGAGGAAACCGCACATGTTGAGGGACGGCATCATCTTCAGATTCAGCAGGATGTGTGACCACCACGAGCAGTTGTCTCCGGTCCAGATTCCACCGTAACGGTGCATGCCGATGTAGGAAGAACGGGAGAACATCAGGATTCGCTTATCCGGGGAAATTCGTTCAAAAGCTTCACCGGCAGAACGTGTCATGTTGTAGCCAAACAGATTGTGTACCTTGTCATGGCGGACCTGTTCGCCGTTTACGTTGTGATAGAAGCGTTTATAGTCCTCATGGTTGTTTGCCAGTGCCTGAAGCTTTCCGCCTACCATGTAGTGCGGAACCTCCGGATCACCTTCCACATATTTCTTTGCAGTCTCCTTGAAATCAGCAAGGCCTTCCTGGGAATAGAAGATGGATGGCTCGTTCATGTCATTCCAGAAGGCATCGATTCCCTTGGAAACGAGAACATCGTATTTGTCGCCAAACCATTTTCTGGCATCTGCATTTAAGACATCCGGGAAATGAGTCCAGCCCGGCCATACAGTAGCTTCGAAGTAGGAGCCATCCTCGCGGCGGCAGAAGTAGCCTTTTTCACAGCCCTCTTCGTAAATGTCATAACCCTCTTCGACTTTCACACCGGCATCGATGATCGGAACGAGATGGATCTTTTCTTTTTTCATATCCTGTACAAAGCCCTCGAAATCCGGGAAACGTTCTTCATTTACGGTGAAGTCCTTGTAATCCTGCATGTAGTCGATATCCATGTAAACCATATCGAGCGGTACATGGTTTTCGCGGTATTTTTTCACTACCGTGCGGAAATCATCCTCTGTTTTGTAGCCCCAGCGGCTCTGACCGTAACCGAAAGCAAACTTCGGAGCAATGTAGCTGCGTCCGATGATGCCGCGGAACTGTTTTACGATATCAAGATCGGAATCACCGGTGATCATGTAAACGTAGAGATCTGCGTTTTCGCAGGAAACAGTCATTGTATCGGAAGTTGTGTAGCCGATATCGAAACGCAGGGTGCCCGGATAATCGAAGAAGAATCCTACGTGTGTCTTGCCGGAGATGATGATGAAGTTGTGTGCTGCATACAGAGAGGTTTTGCTCTCTACGTGGTTTGGATCATCAGCGCAGTCACTGATGTAAAGAAAACCGCGTTTGTTGATGCCGCGGTTGGCTTCGCCAAGTCCGAATACCATGTCCTCGTCAGCAAGCTTTGTAGTGAAGGAGAAGCCGTTCTCGGTGGAGAAGGTACCGTAATCCGGGTTTCCTTCGGAAGAGGGGATCTCTTTTACGACAGCTTCGGTTTCAAATGGGGTTCCGTAGACAAATTTTTTTACCATGTCATCCTCCTTGTAAAATAAATGGAAAATATAGTGTTTTGGTTAGGTTTAGCGCAACACCTTTGTAATTTTATTATAACAGGGATCGGAAAAATGTCTAGCAAAATTCTTCCTTTTTTTAACAAAAAAACGTGTACAGAAAAAAATCAGGTTATGTTGGCAGGCCTTCTGCGCGTTTCCGGAAATCTCTCGGCGTACAATGGTAAGTACGCAGAAAAATTTTGGAATAATAACTCTGATGATTGAAACCGCATGCGGTACAGATTTCCGCGATGGACATTTTGGTTGTGTTTAGCAGATGACAGCTTACTTCCAGACGGTAATGATTCAGAAAATCAATTGGGCTCTGGCAAAGATAGCGGCGGAAAATCTGACAGCATTTATTGCGGCAGACTTTTCCGGCGGCGGCGATCTCTTCCAGATTGATGGATTCACTGTAGTGGCTGTAAATATAGGAAACCATATCGCGCTGGATCAGAAGATCTGGATCCTGTGAGACGGCGGTGTTGCCGTCCGGCATCATCGGATGCGTGCGCAAAAGACGGCACCACAAAAGGGAAAGCAGAGCAGCAGCCTCGATTTCGTAGGCGGTTGGCTGTTCCTTCTTCAGCCGGAGAATTTCCGGGAGGGTCTGCAGCGCTTCAGTATCTTCCGGATTTTCCGGCTTCAGATGAAGATATTCCAGAGCCGGATTCGAAAGAACCGGCGTAATATAAGACTGGTACAGAACGCTGTTCGCGGTGAGGATTTTCGGATGGCACAGGATACAGATAAAGTCACATTCCTGGCCGTTTTCGGAATATCCGTAGTGCATCTGGCGGGAATTGACGATAATCGCCTCCCCGGCGTTTAAAAGGACTCTTTTTCCATTGATATAGTAGTTCATCTGACCGGAGCGGATCTGTACCCATTCGATATCCTCATGCCAGTGGCAGAGCGCCCGGTGATCTGGATAGGAAGAAAGCAGTCCTTCCCGGATATAAAGCGGAATGCCGACTTCATCGTAGCGGACGATCTCGGATGCGTCCTGCATGACTTTTGTAATTGGGTCATTTATCATAAAAACCTCCGTGAAAAAGTACAATTATTATAAAAAATAAGGAATATTGTCGTAGAAAAAACGCAAAACCTAAGATAATATGATTATAACATATACGTGTATGGAATAAAACAGAAAAAAGGAAAAAGAAATGAAAAATCAGAGGGAAATCAAGAAAAAAGATCCAGAATTCTACCGGAAACTTCTTGCACTGCTGATCCCGATGGTTGTACAGAATCTGATGAATGCACTGGTAAGTGCGTCCGATGCGTTAATGGTCGGTACGCTGGACCAGAATTCCCTGTCCGCAGTTTCGCTTGCCACACAGATTTCTTTTGTCCTGAATCTCTTTTATGCGGCGATTACGATCGGAACAACGGTCATGGTCGTTTATTTCCTGCTGAATCTGGATGAAATGATTAAGCTTCCTGCCGTTTACAGACACTATAAAAAATATCAGTGGGTGAATAATATTACCAGGGAGGATACAGAACAATGAAAAACGTAGAGAGAAGAGACAGACAGTTACCGTACATTTCCGATGCAGAGGTGATGGAGCAGCAGATGAATGCGAGAAGACTGACGCAGAAACTGAACACCATCGACCGTTCGGATTTTGACGGAATCGCAGCCATTGTAAAAGAACTGTTTGGAAAATCCGAGGGTGCATTTGTCAATCCGCCATTTTACTGTGACTATGGCTTTCATATTGAGGTCGGAAAAAATTTCTTTGCAAATTATAACTGCACCATTCTCGATGTGGCAAAGGTAAAAATCGGAGACAACTGCCAGATGGCGCCGAACGTTGCCATCTATACTGCAGGTCATCCGGTGCATCCGGCGGCAAGAAACAGTGCGTATGAATACGGCATTGAAGTTACCATCGGAGATAATGTCTGGATTGGCGGAAATACCGTTATTTTACCAGGCGTACATATCGGAGATAACGTTGTTATCGGCGGCGGAAGTGTTGTAACAAAGGACATTCCGGACTGGTCGATTGCAGCAGGAAATCCGTGTAAAGTCATTCGGAAGATTACCGAAGAAGATAAACAGTATTATTTCAGAGATAGAAAATTTGATGATGAAGCATGGGAGGTCATCAAAAATCTGTAAAAACGAAAAGCTTTCTTGGGCAGTTGTGCGATGAAAAAAACTCTGTACCGTATCCATCCGGGAATTTCCGGGGATGCGGTGCAGAGTTTTTTTGCGATAGGGAGACAGGAGATTCTGCCGGATTTTGCTGTGGCAAAAAAATGTGAATCCTGCTTTTGTGCAGCAAAAAATGCCCAGAGCCGGAATCGAACCAGCGACACGAGGATTTTCAGTCCTCTGCTCTACCAACTGAGCTATCTGGGCATTTTGATTTCCTGTTGGAAACCTTTGTTAATATAACATGGATTCGCGAAAATTGCAACTGTTTTATCGAAAATCTCGAAAAAATTGTGCTTTTGGAGGAATGGCGGTGTATTTTCGTTCGAGAATGTGGTAGTATAAAAGATATGCAAAGAGGAACCAAGGAGAAGTATTAGAAAGATTATGAAAATTATTCTGACTGCGGTCAACGCAAAATATATTCATTCCAATCTCGCAGTTTATACACTGCAGGCGAGCGCGGAGAAAGCCGGCGTGTTCCCGGAGATCCGCGAATTTACGATCAATCAGTCAAAGGATTCCATGCTGCGAAGCCTGTTTCTGGCGCGTGCAGACGTTGTCTGCGTTTCCTGCTACATCTGGAATATATCAATCGTAGAGGATCTGATTACAGAATATCATAAAATCAGTCCGAAAACAAAGATCTGGCTTGGCGGGCCGGAGGTTTCGTACCATGCAGAGGAGATGCTGGAACAGTATCCGTTCCTTGCCGGAATTATGAAAGGCGAGGGAGAAGTGACTTTCCGGGAAATAGCAGTTTATTATCAGAACCAGGGGAATGGGATGGAGGGGAAAACGCTGGAGGAGATCCATGGCATTACATACCGTGATGCAGACGGTGCAGTCAAAAGCAACCCGTGGCGTCCGGTTATGGATCTGTCCGAGGTGGATTTTCCCTATGCAAACCTGAAAAAATTTGAGAACCGCATCATTTATTATGAGTCGAGCCGTGGCTGTCCGTTCTCGTGCAGCTACTGCCTTTCTTCCATTGATAAAAGGCTCCGGTTCCGAAATCTCGATCTCGTAAAAAAGGAGCTTGCCTTCTTTTTGGAGCAGAAGGTACCGCAGGTTAAATTTGTAGATCGTACCTTCAACTGCAAAAAAGATCACGCAATGGCGATCTGGAAATTCATCGCAGAACATGATAATGGTGTGACAAATTTCCATTTTGAAATTGCTGCCGATCTGATTACGGAAGAAGAGCTGGAACTTTTGAATACGCTGCGGCCGGGACTCGTACAGCTCGAGATCGGCGTGCAGTCTACGAATCCGCAGACGATCGAAGCAATTCACCGGAAGATGGATTTTGGAAAAGTGACAGAGATTGTCAATCGGATTGCGAAAGGAAGAAACATCCACCAGCATCTGGACCTGATTGCGGGACTTCCCTACGAGGACTATGCAAGTTTCCGCCGTTCTTTTGCGGATGTCTATGCGCTCCGGCCGCAGCAGCTGCAGCTCGGATTTTTAAAAGTGCTTCGAGGCTCCTTTATGTATGAGCATACGAAAGAATATGACTGCCATTATCAGGAACGGGAGCCGTATGAGGTGCTTT
The DNA here is from genome assembly GCF_003480845.1 of Blautia sp. TM10-2. Taxonomy (NCBI): domain Bacteria; kingdom Bacillati; phylum Bacillota; class Clostridia; order Lachnospirales; family Lachnospiraceae; genus Blautia; species Blautia sp. TM10-2. The sequence goes on from NZ_QUJZ01000006.1 coordinate 185,843, forward strand.
ATACAAAATGGCTGCCGTATGATGATGTGCTGAAACTGAAAGACGTGGAAGAGATGGTAGAAGTCTATTACAACAGCGGTCAGTTTGTCCACACGCTGCCGATGATCGAGCGGTTGTATGAGAACCCGTTCGACTTCTTCCAGGAACTCGGTGATTTCTACCGGGCAAAGGGCTACAGTGAGGCGGCGCATAACCGGATCCAGCGGTATGAAATTCTGCTCGAGTTTTTACGGGACGAAAAACAGCAGGACGAAGCATTCTTCCGCCAGATGATGGTACTCGATCTGTATGCGCGGGAAAATATGAAGACGCGGCCGCATTTTGCAAAGGATCCGTCGGAATGGAAAAACGAATCGCGTGATTTTTACCAGAAGGAAGCCGAAACGAGAACGCTTCTGCCATCGTATACGACATACGATTGGAAGCAGCTGCAGCGCATGACGCATGTGGAAGTTTTTGATTACGATGTGCTCGGAAACGGGGAAAAGGCGCGTATGGTACTCCTGTTTGATTATCAGAAGCGCGATCCGCTGACGGGAAATGCGGAGATGATCGACTGTAGTGAGCTTTTTTACGCTTGACATTTCAAAAGAACATGAGATACTAGAAAAGGTAATAAAAGATGAAAATACAAGATTTTGTAGTGCTCGATCTTGAGACAACGGGTCTTTCTGTAAAGGAAGACCAGATTCTGGAGATCGGTGCAGTAAAAGTGCAGGGCGGAGAGGTCACGGCATCGTATGAGACTTTCGTCAATCCGGGCAGAAAAGTGCCGGAGCGGATCACGGAACTCACCGGAATCCGGGATGAGATGATTGCGAATGCGCCCGATGTGGAGACTGCTGTCCGCGGCTTTCTGGATTTCTGCGGCGGCCTGCCGCTTCTGGGGCACAATATTCTGTTCGATTACAGCTTCATCAAGCAGGCAGCGATAAATGCCCGTCTGGACTTTGAAAAAGAAGCGTGGGATACGTTGAAAATTGCACGGAAAGCCCTCCCGGATCTGGAGAGCAGAAGCCTTGAAGCACTCTGCGGCTACTATCAGATCCCGCGGGAACACGCACACCGTGCGATGGACGATGTGCTGGAAACGCTGGCACTGTTCCGAAAACTGGAAGAAGGATTTTCGGAAGATCACCCGGAATGGTTTGCCGCAGCGCCTCTGAAGGCCAAAATGAAACGTGAGGTTCCGGCGACGGAGGCACAGAAAAAATATCTGGCGGATCTGATCCGGTACCATGAGCTGGATCTCGAACCGGAGTGGGGAGCACTCACAAAAAGCCGTGCATCCCGCATGATCGATCAGATTATTCTGGCACATGGAAGAATGGAAAAACGACAGAGAACTGAGAAAAAATAGAAGAGAAAAAGAAAGGATGGAACGATGAGTAATAAAGTCAATCGAAAAGCCCCGACAGAGGCACAGAAAAAGAAGAAAGATCCGCTGGCAAAGAAGAGAAATGCAGCAAAGATACTGGCATTGATTCTTGCAGTGGTTATGGTGCTTGGTATGGTTCTTCCAGCACTTTTATGGCTGGTGTAAAGAGATTCTGTAAAAGACAGAGTGAAATGGGAAACGGATCAAGAAGAGGCACAGTATGAAAAACAGCAGAAAAATGAGAGGCCTGCTGGTGATGCTTATCGCATTCGCATTCTGCTTTCTGGCAGAACCAGTCAAAGCGGATGACCGGACAGCGCTGGACGGAATCTATGTAGAAGACATTTCCGTCGGCGGTATGACCGAAGAGCAGATCACACAGGCAGTAAACGACAAAATTGAACAGTTAAAACCCTCGGTTATCAACCTGTCTGCCGGAGAGCAGAATGCACAGGTGACAGCAGGGGATCTCGGACTTTCCTGTGCCAACCCGGAGGTGGCAAGAGAAGCCGTCACAATCGGGCAGGAAGGCAATGTACTGAAGCGGTTCCTGACACAGAACCGGCTCAAAAATGGAGAGACGGTGACGTTTTCCCTGAAATATACAGTCGATGGCGAGGCAGCGCGCCAGGCGGTAGAAAACAACACGGCTGTGCTGAACCGCGAGGCAACAGATGCAACGCTGACCCGCGAAAACGGCGAATTTATCGTCAATCCGGGCCAGACCGGATGCAGCGTCAACGTGGATGAGTCCATGGCGAAGGTTGTCAATTACCTGACGACAAGCTGGCGGGGCGGCATCGGCGGCGTAGAACTGGTAACAGAAGAAACACCGGCAGGCGGTAATCCGGAGCAGCTTGCACTTGTCAAAGATCTGCTCGGCGAGGGTACGACGGAGTATGGCAACGGTACGAGCGGCAGAAAACAGAATGTCGCAGTCGGCGCAGAGAAGATTAACGGAACGCTGGTACAGCCGGGCGAGGAATTTTCCGTAGAGGCGGTCGTTGTGCCGTTTGATGCGGAAAATGGTTATGCACTGGCAGCATCGTATGAGATGGGCAAGGTCGTCGATTCGTACGGCGGCGGTATCTGCCAGGTTTCCACAACGCTCTATGTTGCTGTCTTAAAAGCAGAGCTTGAGGTGACGGAGCGGTACAGCCATTCCATGATTGTCCACTATGTGGATCCGTCGATGGATGCGGCGATTGCAGAGGGATTGAAAGACCTGAAATTCATCAACAATACGGATGCGCCGATTTATATTGAGGCGAGCGCGGACGGAAGCACCCTGCATTTTGCCATCTACGGCCATGAGACGAGAGATCCGAACCGCACGGTCCGCTATGAGAGTGAGACGACAAACACGGAGGATCCGACGCCGAGCCTGACGGAAGATGCGAATGCATCGTTTGGAACAATTGAACAGACATCGTACGGCTATCAGGGTTCGACGGCGCGGCTGTGGAAGATTGTGAATGACAATGGAAATGAGACGAAGGAGCAGGTGAATTCCAGCACTTACCGCATGACATCGGATGTCTATACCGTGGGAACAAAGACGGACAATGCAGCGGCGCGTGCGGAAATGCAGGCGGCGATTGCGGCAAATGATCTTGCAAAAGCAAAGGAAGTTGCAGCGAAATACAGCCAGAGCAGTTCGTCATCGAGTTCTTCGGAGAAGAAGGAAGACAGCAGCGATGATTCGGATTCGGATGGTACGGAAAAGACGGACGACAGCAGCAATACAGAGAAAACGGAGGACGATGAGGACTAGGCGTTTTCTGGTTACAGTTCGCTGGGAACCAGTGAACTGTAACATTTTCCGTGAAAAATGGGAAAGCAGAGGGAAAAGGAGTACGGATTCCGTCTGCTTTTTCGTTTGAAACAGGAAGTTCGAGGAGGACAAGGGATGCGAAAGGGTAAATTACAGCAGAGCGTGCTGGTGCGCTCGGTGTTTAAGATGCTGGGGCAGAAAAGAGAGGACGCAGCAGGGCCGGCGGTTGGACGTGGGGTATCGGCATTTGCAGGAGAAAAGGAGACGCAGGTGTTTTCGTGTGCGCCGGTGCTGGTGAAGGATCCGGAGGACGCGGTGCTCGCGGTCTGCCGGGTGTGCAACAGTGTGGCCGCGGCGGGGGCATCGGCAAAAGGAGTGCTGGTGTCGCTGATGCTGCCGGAGGCGATGGAAGAAAAGGATTTAAAGGAGCTGATGCGGGCGGTTGACGGTGCGTGTGTGCGGTATGGAACTGCGGTGATCGGCGGGCATACGGAGGTGACGGACGGGGTTTTGTATCCGGTGCTTACCGTGACGGCGGCAGGCGGGACAACGCGTGCGGGGCTGTTTGATCCGTCGTGTGTGACAGCGGATTTGGATCTTGTCGTGACGAAGGGGATTGCGCTTGGCGCGGTGTCTTATCTGGCAAAGACAAGAAGGGATGAGCTTCTGACGAGATTTTCTCCGGGATTTATCCATGGGGCGGCGGATTTTTCGGAGGATTACTCTGTCTGCCGTGAGGCGGAGATTGCGATCGAGCACGGTGCGGCTGCGATGCAGGATCTCTCGGAGGGCGGGATTTTCGGGGCGCTCTGGGAGATGGCGGACGGCGCGGGTATCGGGCTTGATGTGGCGCTGAAGAGGATTCCGATCCAGCAGGAGACGGTGGAGATCTGTGAATTTTTCGGGGTGAATCCGTATCAGATGCTTTCGACGGGGGCGCTGCTGATTGCGGCGGCGGACGGCGAGGGGCTGGTGCAGAAAATGGCACTCGAAGGGATTCCATCGGCGGTGATTGGGCGGACGACATCCGGGAAGGAGAGGATTCTCCGGAACGGGGAAGAGGTCCGGTATCTGGATAAGCCGCAGATGGATGAGATGTACCGGGTTGGCAGATAAGGCTTAAATATACGACAGGAGTGATTGGTAAAATGGCACATTTGAATATTGTTCTTCATGAGCCGGAGATTCCAGCAAATACAGGTAATATCGGACGGACGTGTGTGGCGACGGGGACGAGGCTGCATCTGATTAAGCCGCTGGGGTTTGATATTTCGGACAAGGCGGTCAGGCGCGCGGGGCTGGATTACTGGCCGAAGCTGGATGTGACAGTGTATGAGAGTTACGAGGATTTTCTGGAGAAAAATCCGGGGGCGAAGATTTACTATGCGACGACGAAGGGGCCGCAGACGTATGTGGATGTGCAGTATGAAGAGGACTGCTTTATCATGTTCGGAAAGGAAAGCGCGGGGATTCCGGAGGATATTCTGTACGATAATCAGGAGACGGCGGTGCGGATTCCGATGATTAATGATATTCGGTCGCTGAACCTTTCAAATTCCGTGGCGATCGTACTGTACGAGGCACTGCGGCAGAATAGCTTTGACCATATGCAGCTCGCGGGGCATTTGCGGACGCATGAGTGGAGGTAGACGGACGGGACTCTGGTGATCGTAGACGGAGCTGCATTCTTTTTATAAGGAAGAAGTTAAGATCATTTCCAATTCGGCAAAGACCTGCTCTGCGTAAAGCTGTTTGATTTCGTGGCGGGTCATGCCGGAGACGTTGGTCTGGAAGGTGAAGGTGTGGGCTTGGGCTTTGTATAAAATACAGAAGTAGACGACGCCCTGTACGCTGTCAGCGTTGTTGGGGTCGAGATTTCCGGTTGTGCCGGTGATTCCGATGGCGATGGCGGTGTGCAGGTTTTCTTGTACTGTGCGGGCCATGGCTTCGGCGCATTCGGGGGAGTAGACGCCGTGGATTTCGATGACGGAAGGGTCGACGCCGACGAGGACTTTGGTTTCGTTCAGATACGTGACGTAGCCGCCGGGGAAAATGGCGGAGGCGCCTTCGGTGTCGGTGATCAGGGAGGCGATCAGACCGGAAGTGCAGCTTTCCATGGTGGAAATGGTGGTGTGGGATGCAATGAGCTGTTTGATGATGGAATCAATGGTGTTTGGGTTCATAGTGAAAATTACCTCCAGAGTTAGTTTGATATGTCTGGCAAAAAAGCCCCTCGGCGGAGGGGCTTATTTTGGTGCTTCGCCTTTGGCGAGTGTAAAGATAAATTCGGTACCAACGCCCTCTGTACTGATGACATTGATATTCTGGTTATGCGCAGTGATGATCTCTTTGACGATCGAAAGCCCAAGTCCCGTTCCTTTGCGGTCCTTGCCGCGGGAGGCGTCGAGCTTGTAGAAGCGCTCCCAGATTTTCGTGATGCTTGCCTTTGGAATGCCGCAGCCGGTGTCCTTGACGGAGACGAAGACTTTACCGTGCTTCTCCGTTGTCTCAACTGTGATGGTGGAATCGTTGTTGCTGAATTTGATTGCATTATCAATGAGATTGTACAGCACCTGCTGGATTTTTCCCATATCGGCGCAGACGTATAAGGTGCGCGATGCGAGGATCAGTGAAATGGAAATCCGCTTTTTTGTGCAGGTTCCCTCAAACGAAGCGGCGGTATCCTTGATGACGGCGTTGATGTCAAACGAGGTCAGATCAAGCATATTCCCTTTATCGTCGATGTCGTTCAGCGTCAGCAGGCTCTGCGTCAGCTTGTGCAGCCGTTCTGTCTCAAACAGAACGATTTTCAGATATTTTTCCTGCATTTCCGGCGGAATCGTTCCGTCTAGGATTGCCTCCACGTAGCCTTTGATCGAGGTCAGCGGTGAGCGGAAGTCGTGAGAGACGTTCGCCACAAATTTCCGCTGGTATTCGCCGGTCTTGTTCAGCTCGCCGGACATGTAGTTCAGCGTGGAAGCGAGATACCCCATCTCATCGTGAGATTTAACATCAATTTTGTGGGTCAGGTTGCCGGAGGCATACTCCTTTGCACCGTTGATGATCTTTTTCAGCGGCCGGTACACGACGAGGGAGAAAAAGATCAGAATCACAAACGAGAGTCCGAACACGAGCAGGAACAGAAAATCAATCCGTGCCAGCAGACTTTCCCTCTGCTGATAGACGTCCTGCAGCGGAAGGTGGATGGCGACATAGCCATTGATCCGGAAATCGGAGGTGACGGGAACCATGACGCTCAGCATCTTGTCTTCGAAATAGCCGAAAAACGTTCCCGTGCTGTAATACTCGCTGCCGAGCGCAACTGGATCAAAACCGTCGATGATCTCCGGGTTTTCCTCATCGAGTGCAGCTGCCGTGTTCAGCAGAATTTCCCCGTCTGCGCTGATGAGCCAGATCTGGGAATTGTGATAGGAAGCCAGTGCACTGAGCGAATTGTAAAGATCCGTCAGGGAACGCTCACTGTGGTAATAAAGGTCGCCCTGTTTGGAAGCGATCTGCGTGGCCTCCCGGTACAGACTGGTGCTCGCGCTGGAGACCAGACTGTCCTCCACCATGCGGGAGCCGACCGTTGAGATCAGCGTAAAGCCGGCAATGGCGAGAATGACATAAATGAGAATTAATTTCCGGTAAAGCGTGCGTCGCATTATTTTTTAACCTCAAACTTGTAACCGATGCCCCAGACCGTCGTGATGGCCCAGGAGGCATGGTCCTTGATTTTTTCGCGGAGACGTTTGATATGAACGTCTACCGTGCGGGTATCGCCGATGTACTCATAGCCCCAGATATGGTCGAGGAGCTGTTCCCGCGTAAAGACCTGGTTTGGTGAGGAAGCAAGGAAGTAGAGAAGCTCCAGTTCCTTCGGCGGCATATCGACGGTGCGGCCCTGGTAAATGACGGAATAGTTCGTCTGGTTGATGATAAGATCCGGGTACTCGACACATTTTCCTGCGGTCGCGGACACCGGGATCGTGCGTGATGGCTGAAATCTCCGCAGCACTGCTTTCACACGGGCAACGAGCTCCTTGGAATCAAATGGTTTGATGATGTAGTCATCCGCGCCGAGTTCCAGGCCGAGGACTTTGTCGAACACCTCGCCCTTTGCCGAGAGCATGATGATCGGAACATCGGAATCGTGCCGGATTTCGCGGCAGACCTGGTAGCCGTCCATGCCGGGCAGCATCAGGTCGAGCAGAATCAGGTTCGGCTGGAAGGAGTGAAACTCCCGGACAGCCTCTTCTCCATCGTTTACAATTTTTGTGTCATAGCATTCCTTGGTCAGATAGAGAGAAATCAGTTCTGCGATATTGTTATCGTCATCGACAATCAGAATTTTCTGTTTGGAAGCCATAAAAGATTCTCCTTCACTGGGGACAGGACGGAACCGCATACAGTATGCGTTCCGTCCCATATTTTCCTGAGTTTTTATTTCTTAAACGTAACAATCGTAACGCCGGCATCGCCCTCGCCGAATTCCGCTAAATGGAAGTCCGCTACGTGTTTCTGGCGGCGCAGATAATTGTGAATGCCTTTCCGCAGTGCGCCCGTTCCTTTTCCGTGGACAACGCGGACACTCGGCAGATGGGAGAGATAAGCGTCATCGAGATATTTGTCGAGTTCGGCAACCGCTTCATCCACCGTTTTTCCGAGCAGATTGATCTCGGTAGAAATCGTGGCAGCCTTGGAAAGCTTCGATTTTCCGCTGCTTGTGCGGGAGATGGACGGGCCGGTGATGACAGCCTCGTCGATCAGCACAAGGTCGGAGATATGCACTTTGGTCCGCATGATACCCATCTGGACGAAGAGATTTCCCTTTGAATCCGGGCGGGTGCTGACAGTACCTTTGAGATTCATGCTTAAGACTTTGACGGCATCGCCGAGATGAAGATCCTGCGGGCGGAGATTTCCGGTGCGCTTCGGCACTTCCTTCGCCTTTTTCTTATCGAGCTTGTTCATTTTTTCACGCAGAGCGGTACGTTTCTGCTCCATTTCGCGGACGGAAACATTCTCTTTTCCAAATTTCTGGAAATCGCGCATCGTCTGGTCGGCGTATTCCTTCGCCTCGCGGAGAATTCTCTGTGCCTCCTCGGTTGCATTGGAGATCATCTTTTCTTTTCTTGCGTCGATCTGTTCCTGATTCTTGGCAAGGCTCTGCTTCAGGGATTCGACTTCCGCGCGGGTGCGGGCAAGCTCTTCTTTTTCGCGTTCCAGCGTGATCCGGTTCTGCTCGAGAGTGGTCAGAACGTCCTCAAACGATTCATCCTGCTCGCTGATTTCGTCTTTTGCCTTGTTGATGATGTAGTCCGGCAGGCCGAGTTTGCTGGAAATCGCAAACGCATTACTCTTTCCAGGAACGCCGACGAGCAGACGGTATGTCGGGCTTAAAGTCTCGACATCGAATTCACAGCAGGCATTCTCCACGCCCGGTGTGGATAAGGCATAGATTTTCAGTTCACTGTAGTGTGTCGTTGCCATGGTGCGGATGCCGCGCTCGTGGAGCGTAGAGAGGATCGCGATGGCAAGCGCCGCGCCCTCTGTCGGGTCGGTACCGGCGCCGAGCTCATCGAACAGGACGAGGGAATTGCGGTCTGCCTTGTCGAGGAAGGAAACCACATTCGTCATGTGGGAGGAGAAGGTACTCAACGACTGCTCGATGCTCTGCTCATCACCGATATCGGCGTAAACCTCGTCGAAAACGGAAAGGGAGGAGCGGTCGAGTGCCGGAATGTGAAGTCCGGACTGGCCCATCAGTGTTAAGAGTCCGACCGTCTTTAAGGAAACCGTTTTACCGCCGGTATTCGGTCCTGTGACGATCAGAAGGTCGAAATCTTCGCCGAGCGACAGATCAATCGGAACGACTTTTTTCGCATTGATCAGCGGGTGGCGTGCCTTGCGCAGGTGGATTTTACCTTCGGTGTTGAAGATCGGCTCATTGGCGTTCTGCTCCATTGCAAGAGCGGCGCGCGCGAAGATGAAGTCAAGCTCTACCATGTTTTCGAGGTCGTAACGGATCTCATCGCGGTGCAGGTCTGCCTGGGCACTCAACGTAGAGAGGATGACCTCGATTTCTTTTGCTTCTTCAATTTCCAGCTCACGGATATCGTTGTTCAGTTTGACAACGGCCATCGGCTCGACAAAGAAGGTGGAACCGGTCGAGGACTGGTCATGTACCATGCCAGGAACCTGGCCTTTGTACTCGGATTTGATCGGGATACAGTAGCGGCCGTCGCGCATCGTGATGACGGCATCCTGCAGATACGTGCGGTAGGAACCGTTGACGAGCGAGATTAACTGGCTGTGGATTTTTTCCTCACACGATTTGATGGAACGACGGATGCGGCGTAGATTCGGGCTTGCATCATCGCTGATTTCATCCTCGGAGAGAATACAGCGGCGGATTTCCGTGGAAAGCAGCGTCAGAGGCTCCAGTGTTTCGAAGAGATCTTCGAGGCTGTCCGGCGTCTGGTCCGCATTTTCGCGGCGGCCGTACGCTTTGACGCGTGCCGTGTTTTCCAGAAGTGCGGCGGTCTGCAGAAGCTCCGTGATGTTCATGGAGCTGCCGATTTCGAGACGCTTTAATGCGCCGCGGATATCTTTGGCATCACCAAAGGAAATGTGGCCTTTTTTAAAGAGCCGGGTGAGCGCGTCGTGTGTCTCGTGCTGCATCCGCGTAATCTGGGAGAGGGAAGAAGAAGGAACGAGCTCCAGACATTTCTTCCGGCCCAGCGGAGAACTGGCATACGAAGCCAGTTGTTCGATAATTTTGTCGTATTCGAGCGTTTTTAATGCTTTCTGATTCATAATACTTACCTTTTCGTAATTCATAATTCAGTCATTGTCTACAGATAACGCGGTATTTTTGATGCAATACCGCACGGATCTGATGTTACAGTTCACAGGTACCCTGCAAACTGTAACATTCGCAGCCCTCATTTAAAGTTTTGTTTCGCAAAAGGAGGGCTGCTCACACCTGAATCACTTTCTTACGCAGCGAAACAGCAAGTGTTTCACTGCTGAGTGAACAGTAGCGATCTGATTATATATCTGCACGGGAAGTACAGACCGGAAGTGGAATGTGGGTCACAGGTTTTTCCACTCCCCCAATTATACCTTAAAAAAGAAAAGAAAGAAACCCCAAGAACGAGAAAATGCAGGATGTTGCGCAAATGAGAAAAAAATGTAACAGTCTTCATAAAATGTTCATATCTATCTGGTAAAGTTTTTTATATATGTGAAGATTGCGGAAGCGCATATGCGCAGAGCAGTTCGGTATGGAATACAGATGTATGGAGAAAGAAATGTATGGAAAATGACCCAAAACCTTACAAATTCATGAAAGAGAGCATCAAAAAGCAGCCGCCCGACTGGAAAAAGATTGTTCTTCTGATTGCCGGATGGCTGGCACTTGCGGCGCTTGGCGGTCTGGTTGCGGCTGCGGTATTTGCGGTGACAGAGCCAAAGATTGCAGAAGCAGTTACCAGGGAAGAGCCGCCGGCGAAAGTGGATATCCCGGGAGATGAGGATCCAAACAGCGGACAGGAGCCGGATGAGACAATTACCGCATCTTCGGCGAGTGCGTCGGTAGACAGCAGCGGCTCCGGTTCGGAAATCAGCAGTTCTACAGTGGATAGCAGTACTTCAGAAAGCAGTGTATCCGAAAGTACGGTTTCCGAAAGCACAGAGGAGAATGGAGCGGCAGAGGGAACGGAAAGCAGCACTTCCGAAGAGCCGGAGGAGGGCAGCGAGGTTTCCAGTGTCGATGGGGAAACGGATGCGGAGGAAAAGGACAGCAGCCTGAAAAATTATGAAGCGCTCTACCAGGATATGCTGGAAGTAACGGAAAAACCAAAACGAGCGCTGGTTACCGTCATCGGCATTACCAATCAGATGGACTATTTTAACCAGAACTATGAAAACCAGCAGCAGATTTCCGGTCTGATTGTTGCGGACAACGGGCAGGATCTCTTTATTCTGACGGAATACCGCATCGTGGAAAATGTGGAGCGGATTCAGGTCACCTTCTGGGACGAGACGATGGTGGATGCCACATACCAGCGCCACGATCCGAGCACCGGCCTTACGATTGTGAAGGTGGATGAATCGAAGCTGGATGAGGAAACACGGGACGGTCTTGCGGTTGCGCCGCTCGGCAGTTCGTATCTCGTCAGCCAGGGTGACCCGGTCGTGGCTGTCGGAAGCCCGGTCGGCTACAGCAATTCGATTGCGTATGGTGTGGTGACTTCGGTTACGAACAAGATTTCCGCGCTGGACAATGAGTACAATCTGCTGACCACCGACATCCTCGGCAGCACGGACGGCAGCGGCATTCTGGTAAATCTTGACGGCGAAATCGTCGGCATTATTGCGCAGAGTTACAGTGCCAAGGGAAACAACGTGGTGACGGGCATTGCGATTTCCCAGATCAAAAAGCTGATCGAAAATCTTTCCAACAACGTGAGCCGCGCGTATATCGGCATCCGCGGACAGGATGTCACAGAAGAACTTTCCGATAAAACCGGCATTCCAAAAGGCGTTCTCATCAGCCGCGTCGCAGACGATTCTCCGGCGATGATGGCAGGCATGAAAGAGTACGATGTGATTGTAAAGCTCGGGGAGCACAAGGTTGAGACGATCAAACAGTACCATGAACAGCTTGGCAAATACAGCACAGGAGACGTGGTTACCGTGACGGCGATGCGGAAAGGCGCCGAAGGGTATGCGGAGATGACGTTTGATGTGACGATGGGGGAAGTATAAAAAACAGAGGCTTTCGGGAGCAGAAAAAGCCGGTTTTAGCCGGTGGGGCTTCCGGAAGCTTTTCTTTTCGAATGGTTTTCCACTGGCGGATGAAAAAATACGTGCATTCTGCAGGAAAATCTGGTAGAATTGGTAAGGCATGCAGGAGCACAGGCTTTGCATCATAAAAACGGCATCATAGAAACAAAAACGGAACACTGTGTCCGCATTTATTTTAGAAAAAGAGGATTTATTTTTATGAAGTATATCAACGAACTCCGGGAAGGAAACCGCATTTCCGGAATTTATCTCTGCAAACATAAACAGTCGGCTGTTACCAAAAACGGAAAACAGTACGAAAACGTGATCTTACAGGATAAAACCGGTACGATCGATGCGAAAATCTGGGATCCGAATTCTATGGGAATCCGTGAATTTGAAGCACTAGATTATGTAGATATTATGGGAGATGTTTCCAGTTTCAATGGAGCACTTCAGGTTTCCATTAAAAATGCAAGAAAAGCGGAAGAGGGCGAATATAATCCGGCGGACTATCTGCCGACGAGCCGTTACGACATCAATACGATGTATCAGGAGCTGCTCTCCTGGATCGGAACGGTGAAAAATCAGTATCTCTCCGGACTGCTGACGTATTATTTTATCCAGGATCAGGAGACCGCAAAACGGTTCCGCATGAGCTCTGCAGCAAAAAGCGTGCATCACGGATTCGTCGGCGGCCTTTTAGAGCATACGTTAAGTGTCACCCGTTTCTGCGATTTTATGGTAAAATCGTATCCGATTCTGAACCGCGATCTGCTGATTACGGCAGCGATTCTGCACGATATCGGAAAGACGAAAGAACTCTCCTTATTCCCGCAGAACGATTACACCAATGACGGACAGCTGCTCGGCCACATCATGATCGGTGCGGAGATGGTACACGATGCGGCGCAGAAGATCGACGGTTTCCCACAGGAACTCGAGAATCAGTTAAAGCACTGCATTCTGGCGCACCACGGCGAGCTGGAATACGGTTCCCCGAAAAAACCGGCAATGGTGGAGGCGGTAGCGCTGAACCTGGCGGACAATGCCGATGCCAAAATGGAAACCCTGACCGAGCTGTTTGACGCAGCGCCGGCCGGCAATGAGTGGCTTGGCTACAACCGGTTTTTTGAGTCCAACATCTGCAGAACAGGAGACTTTTCATGAGCTATCAGAAAAATGATGTACTGACGGTGAAAATTGAAGATATGGGACACGACGGAGAGGGTATAGGCAAATGCGAGGGCTATACCCTCTTTGTCAAGGACACCGTCATCGGCGATCTTGCCGAGGTAAAAGTGATCAAAGCAAAGAAAAATTACGGCTACGCGCGCCTGATGCGCCTGATCGAGCCGTCCGCACACCGTGTCGAGCCGGTCTGCCCGGTTGCACGTCCGTGCGGCGGATGCCAGTTGCAGATGCTCGACTATGCGGAGCAGCTTCGCTTTAAGGAGAAGAAAATCGCCGGAAATCTCCAGCGCATCGGCGGCATGGCGGAGATCCCGATGGAGCCGATCGTGGGGATGGAAAATCCGTTCCGCTATCGAAACAAAGCCCAGTTTCCGATCGGGCAGGATAGAAATGGAAAGCTGATTACGGGATTTTATGCGGGAAGAACGCATCAGATCATGGAAAACCGGAACTGTTATCTCGGCGTGGAGCAGAACGAGGAGATTCTGAACCGCATTCTTGCCTGGATGGAGGAGAACGGCGTTCCGGCATACAACGAGGAGACCGGCAAAGGCCTGGTGCGCCATGTGCTGATCCGGTTTGGATTTATGACGAAAGAGATTATGGTTTGTCTCGTTGTGAACGGAAAGAAACTGCCGGCCGAGGAGAAACTCATCAAATCGCTGACAGAACTCGAAGGCATGACAAGCATTACCCTAAGCGCAAACCGTGAGCGGACCAATGTGATCATGGGAAAAGAAATCCGCTGCCTGTGGGGACAGGGGTATATCACCGACTATATTGGAAACGTAAAATATCGGATCTCCCCGCTGTCCTTCTACCAGGTCAACCCGGCGCAGACGGAAAAGCTGTACGGCCTTGCCCTGGAATACGCAGGCCTCACTGGAAATGAGACGGTCTGGGATCTCTACTGCGGCATCGGAACGATTTCCCTGTTCCTCGCGCAGAAAGCCAAAAAAGTCTACGGCGTCGAAATCGTCCCGGAGGCAATCGCGGATGCGAAGAACAATGCGAAAATTAACGAGATCGAAAACGCTGAATTTTTCGTTGGAAAATCGGAAGAGATTCTTCCGGCCTACTACGAACAGTACGCCAAAGACCACCCGGGCGAACACGCCCACGCGGACGTCATCGTCGTCGATCCGCCGAGAAAAGGCTGCGAAGAAAACCTCCTCCACACCATGGCCAGCATGCAGCCGGACCGCATCGTGTATGTATCCTGCGATTCCGCAACGCTGGCACGAGATGTGAAGGTGCTTGGGGAGCTGGGGTATGAAGTAAAGAAAGTCCGAGGGGTTGACCAATTCCCGATGACGTGCCATGTGGAGTGCGTGGTTGCACTACATCGGGTCGATATGTAAGAATCCTTGATTTGCGCGAAGGCAACGAGGAGAGTTCCGAAGAAATAACTGGCTGTAAAGCCAGTGTTTATGCGGAATTCGACGACTGCCCGCGAGTCGGGAAGTTTGTAAAACTTCTCGACTTCCGGCACTTTGAGCGACATATGATGTTCTCACAGAGTGATAGAAAAACCTACAAAAAAGCAATTTCAGACGGTGTGAATGTCTCAGTCGTATTGGATGTGGGGTGTGGAAACACATAAAAGTACAATTAATATTTTGAAGTTATTCAATAGAATACGAAGCGTGAAAGACCGTTCATTTTCAAGTAATTGGAGATGAGCGGTCTTTTTCTGTTTGCAGATAACATTGACGTAACTGAGTAGAAGTTATTCTACCGGAAGAACGGAGGTTGTAATGGAAGAGATAAAGAGTATCAGAATAAGCGAGTTAAAGGACTTTAAGAACCATCCTTTTCATGTGCAGCAGGACATAGAGCTGTGTGCCCTTATGAAAAGTATTGAAGATGAGGGTGTGATTGTACCTTTGCTTGTAAGACCGAATCCTGACGGAGAAGGTTATGAAGTGATTGCAGGACACAGACGAAAGGCAGATGCCGGCTGGGCTGGTCTTGCGGAGGTTCCGGCAGTTATAAGAGAATTGGATGATGATCAGGCGATAGTGGCGATGGTAGATTCTGTGCGCCCGTAAGGCGTTTGGGGTGGACACCCAAGCGACGTGGGTCATTATGATTTTGTTTTGAGAAAACAATAAGAAAAATTATCAAGTGTGAAGAACACAGTCTTATCGCCAACAACTAACCTTGAATGGAAACATAAAGGGGACAACAGCACGTTTGTAAAGGCACAAGTCAACAAAGCTTCCAAGTTGCGACTGAGTGTCGAGGTGAAAGGTACTATATGAGGATGAAAGCTAAACTGCTTGAAGGAAAGTCAGAGGCTAGAGCTAACCATCTCCGCACCGAAGGGAAGATGTTACGGTGATGTATTGGCAGATTAGTATTTTGCTGTCTGCAATCTGCGTGATAATCAATGCAAGCTAGCCATAGGTTCATTTGAGGATGCATCTGAAATCAAGGAAAAATTCAGAGTATTTCTCGAGGATACTCTGCATCTTGAGATGTCCGAAAAAAAGACCAAGATAACACATAGTCAAGATAAAGCAAGATTTCTTGGATATGATATCACCACCGCAAAGAACTCAGCGCTTATGCAATCATCAGGGCATACAGAAATGCCTATTCAGGCGGTTGGACAGGAACAACCTGTGCCTGACGATAAGGGTGCTTCTGGGAATATGGATTACACAGAGGAGGATGTGAAGAAGTATCAGATGGATCCTGATATCAATGAGTTGCTGGATTTCAGTTTTTGCGGGGAATGACAGCAGAAGGCTACAAAACATTTATAAATGGAAGTGTTATGGCATCATTTATGGAAGGAATTGTAGCCTCAATTTTAGAAGAAAAAAGTGGTGCCGGATACGGCACGAATTGTAGCCAATTAAATACAGTTATCAGCGTAATTGAAGCCATGTATCTTTGCGAAGGTATGTGGCTTTTTCCTTTTTGCGCTGAGGATAGATTTTTTAACCAGCCCTCGTGCATTTATGCGAGGGCTAAGCCTCGCAGAGCGAAATACACCCATCGCACAAAACTTCGTTTTGTACTCTGTGTATTTCGCCCTTGCAGGGGGCTATCACGCCGGATACGGCGGTGGGTTCGTAAACGGACACCTATATGTCCACTCACATTGGCATTAGAAGTGAAAGAAAGAGTTGCAGGAGCAGATTGCTGTATTGGATAGAAAAGCAGGGAGGATGAAATCAGAGCTTTCAAATGTGCTTCAGGATGCAGACTATGCAAATGCTTCGGAGTTTTATACCGAGCTATTCATGGTTCGTGAGGAGAGGCAAAGGTATGAAGAGGCTTGTAAGGAATGGCAGCAGAAGTGTGTTGAGGTGGAACTTGTAGCGGTGAAGGATAGTAAGTATTTTGGGGACGTAATTCCGATTAGCAGGAATAGAGGGCGATAAAGTAAGGCGATGCTATTAGTGAATCTGATAGCATCTGTGTAACTACATAGTGACAATTTTGCATCTTCGAAGTGGTAGTCTATGCAAAATATCATCGAATTGGATGAAAAAGGAGAGAATTACCGCATCCTTTGGGGTCTGGTAAACGGAGGCAGACCGACCAGTGAGCTGCCGAGTCACCTGATGAACCATGAAGTGAAAAAAGGCGTTACCAATGTTTATCATGCACATACCACGAATGTGATCGCACTGACATTTGTACTGCCGTTGGAGGATAAAGTATTTACTAGAGAACTCTGGGAGATGGCGACCGAGTGCCCGGTTGTATTTCCTTCCGGAATCGGTGTAGTAGGATGGATGGTGCCGGGCGGCCGTGAGATCGCAGTGGCGACAAGTGCCCTGATGAAAGAATATGATGTGGCAATCTGGGCGCATCACGGCATGTTCTGCTCAGGGGAAGACTTTGATCTTACATTCGGATTAATGCACACCGTAGAGAAATCCGCGGAAATCCTTGTAAAGATGCTGTCCATGAGACCGGATAAAAGACAGACAATCTCACCTCAGAATTTCAGAGATTTGGCGAAAGATTTTAAAGTAACTTTACCGGAAAAGTTTCTATATGGCAAATAATGTACATATCACATATTTGGCGTATCAGAAGCATGAAGCATGTTTCGATATTCCATAGGCGTACATCCGTATTTCTTGCGGAACAGCTGAAAGAAAAAGCTGGTATTCTGATATCCGACGGCAAGGCTGATATCATTTGTGGAAAGTGCGGTGCTCCTTAACAATTTTGCCGCCTGAGAGAGCCGGTGTGTCTGGACCAGCTCTTTGTAAGTGGTTCCGGTATGCTGGCGTATGTAGGCAGAGAGATAGTTTGGGTGCATATTAAAAAACTCAGCTGTAGAAGAAAGGGTACAGTCCGCAAAGTTTGTTTCGATATATCGGAGTATGGTATAAATCTGATCCACAGAGGCGTGATCTAGAACCATACCGTGCTGGAACAGATTGATCATCTCGCAGGTAATCAGCGTAAAAAGACTGTCTAAAAAAGGTCCGGATGTTACGGACGGAGAATAAAATTCACAGAGAAACTGGTTGGCAAGATCTGCCAGCCGGTTTTGTTTTTGTTCCGGGGAAAAGACAATATACATGCTTTCCTGCATCGTGGTGTTCAGAGCCTCAATGAAAAAGTGTGTAAGGTAATTATCCTGAGACAGGCGTTCAAAAAAAGTACCGTTCAGATATTCGCGCGTCAGCAGAAAATTGATGATAATATCATTTTCTGAACATCTTTTGACAGAATGAGGTGCATTCTGGCTGATCAGAACCATCTGCCCGGCTTTTAGCCTGAATGTAGTCTTATTTATCGTCATTGTGCAGGAACCAGAATAAATATAACTCAACTCCAGCCACTCATGGATATGCAGAGGTACGTTTTCAAAACGATCCTGTTTTACAACAGCGAAGTTGTAATAACTCGGAAGCACTTTCTTTGAAAGAAATAAAGAACGCAGATCTTCAAGGTTCGTATCAAAACGGTAACAGGGTGTATCAAACTTACCTCTGGCAACAGGAAATTGTGAATAATCTTTCTTTACACCATTCAGACGCTGGGTTTCTTCGGTAGTGTGCTGCTTCAGAAATTGATTCAATGCAGATAATGTCATCATATATAATCTCTCCTTTTCGAGATATGAATGAACTGTGATTATAGTCATCAGCAGTTTATTTAACCTGTCTAAAATATACCATATTGGGGGCAAAGGTGTACAGAGTAATCTCGGATATTTATTAAGTTTGGTCGGTAAATCACTTATGTTTCGTTGATGTAATTTTAGTCTGTATAAAGTAAGATGTCAGTAAGAAAAGGAGGCATAGGTTAGGATGAAGATATTTTTTGCAGTAGTGGTGATTGTTTTATTATTTGTAATCGGTGCGACATTATATGTCTATAAAAAAAGTGCCATGTTTTTGCCGGCACTTCTTGGCATCTGCGGATTTCCAAAAATAAAGGAAAGCAGCTATTACGATGAAAACGGACATTTCCGTCCGGGAACGGGGGAGGACAAAGTTGGATTTTTCATGCAGCATCCGGTATTCGGCGGTTTTAAACATATGTTTTTCAATGTGGAGGACAACGTGCTGAAAGCTATTGCGCCTGTAAAGTATAAGGATTTTTTAAAGGCGCCGGGCCGTGAGGAACAATTGGATGCAGCCTTGGAATCTTTCAATTATCTAACCGGACTTGTTGAGAAAGGTCAGGCAAGGCTGGTGTCGGATCTGTATCCTGCGGAAGCAGTGAAGGGTCATCCGTACAGGTCACATCTGACGGGAATGTTTTATCAGGGACAACAGGGAAAACCACTTGCCATTGTAGTTCCGGGAGGCGGATTTATCAGTAATGTAACTGATTGCGAGGGGTATCCTGTGGCGATGAAGCTGCATAAAATGGGATATTCTGTTTTCGTCGTAAGTTATCCGGTCGGCAGACAGCTGGGTGAGACAGAACAGGTAAAGCAGGGACAGGCTGCCGCGAGGGAACTGACACAAGTGATTCGATATCTGACGGAGCATCAAAAACAGTTTTCTGTAAACATGGATGATTATGCCATCTTTGGTTTTTCAGCAGGAGGACTTATGACCACGGCGTATTCATTTGCCAATTATGAGGACTGCTGCCACAAGAATCATCTGCCAAGACCGAAGGTGATCTTCCCTATGTATGGTCTGGACTGGAATATCAAAGCTTTGCAGGAGGACAAGGGACTGGCGGTATTTTCTATCGTAGGGCGGGATGATGAGTTCGGTTTTGCAAATGTGGAAGATAAACTGCCGGAATTAGAGAAGGTACTGGGCAAAGAAAATGTGTCGGTCAGAATCGTTGACGGACTGGGACATGGATTTGGAATAGGAAATGAAACAAAAGTGAAAAACTGGCTTCAGGAAGCAGTCATCTTCTGGGAAGCCCACAGATAGGAACAGATAAGAATTTATTTAAGGAGGATTTCATAATGAGCAGAAACCTGAAAGAATTGATCAGACAGATGACACTGGAGGAAAAAGCAGGACTATGTTCGGGAGCGGATTTCTGGAACACGATGGGAATCGAAAGGTTAGGGATTCCTTCCGTTATGATGACAGACGGCCCGCACGGCTTGCGCAAACAGGAAGGCGCGGCAGATCATCTCGGCCTGAATAAAAGTGTGAATGCAGTCTGCTTTCCGGCAGCCTGCGCCACGGCATCCAGCTTTGACGTGGAACTGATGGAATGTATGGGACAGATCCTTGGGGACGAGTGTCAGGCTGAGAACGTGGGCATGCTCCTCGGCCCTGCAGTTAATATCAAACGCAGTCCTCTCTGCGGAAGGAATTTTGAATATATGTCCGAAGATCCATATCTGACAGGAAAGATGGCGTCAGCATATATCCGGGGCGTACAGTCGAAAGGCATCGGAACCAGTATGAAACACTTCGCCGCGAATAATCAGGAAACAGACCGTATGCAGATATCGTCGGAAGTATCGGAACGGGCTTTCCGGGAAATTTATCTGCCGGCTTTTGAGGAGGCGGTGAAGAAAGCGCAGCCAAAGACTGTGATGTGCAGCTACAATAAGATCAACGGAGTATTTTCTTCAGAGAATAAGAAGCTTCTGACAGATATCCTGCGGGATGAGTGGGGATTTGAAGGATATGTGGTCAGTGACTGGGGAGCTGTAAATGACCGGGTGAAAGGACTGAAAGCCGGTCTTGACTTGGAGATGCCGGGATCAGGAGGATATAATACAAGAAAGATTATTCAGGCAGTGGAGAATGGAGAACTGGAGGAAGAAATTCTTGACAGAACGGTGGAACGCATACTGAAAGTAGTCTTCTCCTACACAGATAACAGGAAAGCGGAGACTGTATTTGACAGGGAAAAGGATCACAAAGCAGCGGCAGATATCGAAACAGAGTGCGCCGTACTTCTGGAAAACAGGGGAGTGCTGCCGCTGAAAAAAGAACAGAAAGTAGTCTATATCGGGGAATTTGCAAAGAAACCGCGATACCAGGGCGGGGGATCGAGTCACATCAATACGGACAGCGTAGTGTCGGCTCTGGAAACTGCGGTGAGAAAAGGCAGGGCAGTGGAGTACGTGAAAGGCTTCTCGTCAGAGCGTGACGAGATGACAGAAGAGGATCTGAAACAGGCGTGTGAAGCGGCAGCGGGCGCAGATGTAGTTGTAATCTTTGCCGGACTGCCGGACAGCTTTGAGTCGGAAGGATATGACAGAACATCCATGGAACTGCCAAAGTGTCAGAATCGCCTTATAGAGGCTGTGGCTGAGATACAGAAAAATGTGGTAGTGGTTCTTCATAACGGAAGTCCCGTAGAAACTCCATGGGCGGAGTCTGTAAATGCCATTCTGGAGATGTATCTGGGAGGAGAAGGCATTGGGGAGGCCAGCGACCGGCTGTTATTTGGGGAGGCAAATCCAGGAGGACGTCTGGCGGAGACGTTCCCATATCGTCTGGAAGACAACCCGAGTTACCTGAATTTCCCTGGAGACGGCAGGACTGTTCTCTATGGAGAAGATATCTTTGTCGGATACCGTTACTATGATGCGAAGAAAGTACCGGTGCGCTGGGCATTCGGCCATGGACTGTCATATACGGAATTCAGCTACAGCAATATGAAACTCTCTTCTGCGGAAATGAAAGATGGAGATATTCTGAAGGTGAGCATTGATGTGGAGAATACAGGGAAGAGGGCAGGAAGTGAAGTGGTTCAACTCTATGTCAGTGACAAGGACAGCACGGTGCCAAGAGCAGTGAAAGAACTAAAAGGGTTTGCGAAAGTATTTCTGAATCCGGGTGAGAAGAAGACGGTTACAATGGAACTTTGCGCGAGAGATTTTGCTTACTACGAGACAAAGATTCACGACTGGTACACTCCGTCAGGTACATATGAGATCCAGATCGGGCATGCCAGCGATGAGATCAGAGAGGCTGCAGAACTTACATTTACTACTGATGTGCTGCTGCCGTTCACTGTGGATATGACCACTACAATGGGGGAATTGATGAACCACCCGAAGACAGCAGGGAAAATGATGGAGTATCTTGAGGGGATATCACAGGGAGAAGAACCTAAGAAAGAAGATGGGGAGGTACAGCTTGTGACTCCGGAAATTATTGCGCAGATGCCGCTGAAATCATTTTTAAGCGTTATTCCGGGCGAAGCGATCGAGCAGATGATCGTGGAGTTAAATGCTCTGTGTCAGTAGTGGGAGGAACGGTTGGCTTATTATTGGATGAAAAAGTATCAGCATGAAAATGAGGAAGAATTATGGGCAAGATTTATGCGGCAAAAACAAATCATATCACAAACCCTTTAGGGTTTTATCTGAAACCGTTGGTATTTTCATGGAAAGTGAAAGGCGGCAGAGGACAGGAACAGAAACATGCAAGGATTGTGATCAGCAAGAACAAAACCTTTACAGATATCTGTCACGACACGGGGGAGGCAGAGCTGGACAGTCTCTCTGCAAGAGTGGAATTTGAACCGCAGCCGTATACAAGATATTACTGGAAAGTTATTGTGACAACAGATGCAGAGGAAGTGATCGAATCAGACACGCAGTTCTTTGAGACCGCCAAAATGGATGAACCGTGGACGGGCAGGTGGATTACCTGTGACAGCAGTCAGGAACGGCATCCGATTTTCTCAAAGAGGATTCGTCCGGCAAAAGAAGTGAAAAGCGCAAGACTGTACATTTGCGGCCTGGGATTGTATGAGGCATATTTTCTTGGGGAAAATAAAGAAAATCCTAAGAAAATCGGTGAAGAGTATCTGACTCCGTACTGCAATAATTATGACCGGTGGATCCAGTATCAGACGTATGACATCACAGAACAGGCAGAACGAGGAGGTGTGCTGTCTGTTCTTCTCGGAAACGGTTGGTATAAAGGCAGGTTCGGTTTCAATGATCCGGAGCGGGAAGCATATTACGGTGACGAGTGGAAGCTGATTGCGGAGATTCACATAGAGTACAAAGACGGAACGAAAGATGTGATCAGTTCTGATGAAACCTGGTCAGTTACAAGAAGCAATTTGTGGTTTTCCAATATCTATGACGGTGAGAGAAGAGATGATACGCTGCCGCCGGTAGAGGAGTCTCCTGCGCGGATCGCAAAGGTTCCGAAAGGCCGGCTTATGGAACGGTTATCTCTTCCAGTTAAGGTACAGGAGGAGATGAAGCCGGCAGAGCTGATCCATACTCCTGCCGGAGAAGAGGTATTTGATCTGGGGCAGGAGATCACGGGGATCTTCCGGCTGCGGGTGCATGAGCCGGCGGGGACAACTATCAGGATTCAGACGGGCGAGGTGCTTCAGGACGGATGTTTCTACAACGAGAATTTAAGAACTGCACTTTCGGAGTACATTTATGTTTCTGATGGTACAGAAAAGGTGATTACGCCTCATTTTACATACTATGGTTATCGATATGTGAAAGTGACCGGGGTTAGGGACCTTTCGTGTGAGGATTTTACGGCGCTTGTTCTTTACAGTGATTATGAGAGCATCGGGGCAATCGAGACAGGGAATGATCTTGTGAACAAATTAATCTCCAATATCGAATGGGGAATGAAAGGGAACTTTCTGGATGTGCCTACAGACTGTCCCCAAAGAGATGAGAGGATGGGCTGGACAGGAGATACACAGGTATTTTCCGCGACTGCAAGCTATCTGGCTGATACCTATGCGTTTTACCGAAAATATTTATACGACCTGTATCAGGAACAGCTTCTGGCGGGCGGAATGGTTCCGGAGATTGTCCCCACATTCGGACCGACAAAATGTTCCTGCGCATGGGGAGACGCCGCATGTATCATCCCCTGGAACGTATATTTGTTCAGCGGGGACAAAACAATACTCGAAAACCAAATTGAGAGCATGAAAGCGTGGGTCGATTATATCCGGAGAATTGATGGAGACCATCATGGATGGAGACAGGTTTTCCATTATGGTGACTGGCTTGCTCTTGACCGTACAGGTGCCGCTGCGAACAGCGTGTATGGAGCGACTGATGAAGCATACATTGCAGACATCTACTACGCGGCAAGTGCACAGATTGTTGCAAAAGCAGCAGAGGTGCTTGGACTGGAAGAAACGAGACAGGAGTATCAGAAAATCGCAGACCGTCAGTGGCAGGTCGTGAAAGAAGAATATTTTACTGCTACAGGCAGATGTGCGGTGAAGACGCAGACAGGGCTTATTCTTGCACTGAAATATCATCTGTCTGAAAATGAAGAACTGACAAAGCAGATGCTGCAAAAGCTTCTCAGGGATAATAAAAATAAATTAAATACCGGGTTTGTAGGAACCCCGCTTCTGTGCAATGTCCTGACTGATCATGGAATGACAGACGCGGCATACCGGCTGCTTCTGAATAAGGAATACCCGGGCTGGCTCCATGAAGTGAAGCTGGGAGCAACAACGGTGTGGGAGCGTTGGAATTCACTGGATGAGAGCGGACATGTCTCCAGCACGGGGATGAACAGTCTAAATCATTATTCTTACGGCGCTGTATTGGAGTGGATCTTCCGTCATGCGGCCGGGATTGATGTGACGGAACAGAACCCGGGAGGCAGGGTGATGCGGATCAGCCCGAAAGTGAATAATGGACTGAAATATGTAAAAGCTGTTTATGATTCGGCAAGCGGATGCTATCAGTGCGGCTGGGAGATATCAGAGGATAATAAAATCACGGTCACTGTTACGGTTCCGTTCGGCGGAAGTGCAGAAGTGGTTCTTCCATATGCGTCGGAATCTGTATATGAAGATAAAGAAAATCCATTATTTGAAGAGGTGGAAAATGGAATCTGCCGTGTGAGAGCCGGAGAATATGAAGTCGCTTATGAGGCGTCACAGCCTTTAAAGAAGAAATACAGCATAGACTCGACAATGGAAGAACTGCTGAACCATCCGGATATCCGCGCGTTTCTTTCTCAAATGATGGAAGTGGATATGATCCCCGATATTGCATATGGGCTTTCGCTTAGAGATGTCGCGAAAACATTCGCAGGAGAGATAAAAAAAGATGAGGCGCAGATGCTGGATGCGGCACTGGCAAAATTCTAATCAGGAGGGTTGCTATGGAGCTTATAAGGCTTAAAGTAAACAGTCAATATAGACCATGCGTGGACGAAGCACCTTATTTTTCATGGGTAATCACTAGTGATGAAAAGAATGTGATGCAGACATCCTATCATATCACAGTGAAAAATATGGACGAAGTAATGTGGGATTCTGGAATGGTAGAAAGTGATAAAAGTATTTTTGTGGAGTACTCCGGGAAACCATTACAAAGTCTCAGTGACTACAACTGGACAGTGGAAGTGACAGTTAATAACGGAGAAAAGGCGGCGGCATCCTCATCCTTTGAGACAGGATTTATGAAGAAAGAATGGACGGCCGAGTGGGTGAAATCTCCGTTTCCTATGAAAAAGGTAAAACCCGGAACCGGCGGGCAGAACCCGGCAGAATATTTTCGCAAAGAATTTGATGCACGAGACGGCATAAAACGAGCGCGCGTTTATGCCACCTGTCACGGAGCATATCAGCTCAGCATGAACGGAATGCGTCCGGATGACAGAGAGTTTGCGCCGGAATTTACCGTCTATTCTAAATATCTGTGCTACCAGACTTATGATGTGACCCCGTTTTTGAGAGAGGGAGGAAATGTCATAGGAATGCTGGTGGGGGACGGCTGGTATGACAGCGCGAACTTTAAACCGAGAAGCAGGAAGTTTAAAGCCGAACATTCTGTGTTATTTCAGATAAAGATTGATTATGAAGACGGAACGAGTGAAATGGTGCTGTCAGATGATACGGTGAAAGTTTCAGAAAGTCCGATTCGTTCATCAGATCTGTTTGCAGGTGAACTCTATGACGCACGGATGGAACAGGAAAACTGGAACTGCTGCGGATTCGATGACAGCAGCTGGAAAACCGGTATTCCATGCGGAAAAATTTACGTGAACCTGGTGGCTCAGTACGGGGAACCGGTGCGCCCGGTAAAAGAAGTGCCGGCAGTAGGAATGACAGTTAGCCCGAAAGGCGAGACGATCATTGACTTTGGACAGAACTTGGCAGGTGTTCTGCGGGTAAAAAGCAAACTGCCGGCCGGAACAAAAATGGTATTAGATCATTTTGAAACTCTTGATCAATATGGAAACTATTTCAACAATATTTTCATGTCAGAGAAAACAGGGCACAAGCAAAGTGATATTTATATCTCAAACGGGAAATTCACAGAATACATACCGCATTTTACATATCATGGATTCCGCTATGTGAGAGTGACATGCGATCAGCCGGTGAGCCCGGAGGATTTCACAGCGATTGTCCTGTCTTCTGACAATGAGGATCTGGGAACATTTGAGACGTCCAACGAAGATATAAACCGGCTTTACGAAAATACAAGATGGTCTCAGCGGTCGAATCTGTTTTCAATCCCCACGGACTGCCCGCAGAGAGAAAAAGGCGGATGGACCGGAGATATCCAGATTTATGCAAGAACAGCCATGCTCAACGAAAATGTAACCCCATTTCTGACAAGATGGCTGCGTAATATGACCTTCAGTCAGCAGAAAAATGGGGCAATCCCCAATGTGATCCCCCTTACCGGAATCTATGAATTACTGGAGAAACTGAATCGGATCGTATACCGCAATTTTGAACCGGTGGGAGAAGCAGGATGGGGAGATGCCGCCTGTATCGTACCGTGGAGCATGTATCAGCTTACAGGAAATATCAGGATACTGAGAGAGCAGTATGACACAATGAAAAAGTGGTGCGACTATATCATCAACACTGCAAAGAAGCGTAGAGGCAAGATGAAACATCCAAAAGAAATTGACCAGTATCTGTGGAATACAGGACATCAGTACGGGGAGTGGCTCATACCGAGCCAGACAGTAGACGGAGCAGACCAAAGCGCTGCAAAACTTATCAATACTTCTACATACTGCGCGCCAATTTTTGGATGGAATTCCTGCCGGATCATGGCAGATACGGCAGCACTCCTCGGGCATACATCAGACGAATTATACTATGATGACATTGCGTCCAGAATGAAATCTGCCATTCAAAAAGGACTGATCGATGATGATGGGAAGATGCCTCTTGATTTTATGGGCAGTTATGTGCTGGCAATCGCATTTGATCTTGCTCCTGAAAGGAAGAAAAAAAGTATCGCCGGACATTTGATCCGCAAGATAGAAGAAAACGGGGATTGTCTGGATACAGGGTTCCTGACGACGCCGTATCTGCTGGATGCGCTCTGTAAGATCGGCAGGATGGACAAGGCATATAAAATCCTGCTCCAGACAAAGTGCCCGTCATGGCTTTATGAGGTGAAGCAGGGAGCGACAACAATCTGGGAAAATTACATTTCTTACAAGGAGGACGGGTCTCCGGTTATGACAAGCCTGAACCACTATGCCTTTGGATGCGTGGACGACTGGATGTTCCGGAAGATAAGCGGCATTGATATGGCTGCTCCCGGATTTAAGGAGATTGTAATCGCACCGGAGCCGGACAATGCGTTTACCAGTGTAAAACGTACTTATATAAGTGAGTACGGGGAAATCGCAGTCAGGTGGAGTATGGACGAAGGGAAATTTAAGCTGAAAGTAAAAATCCCCTGCAACACGACTGCCGTTGTAAAGATGCCGGATGGCAGATTATACAAGGTAGGAAGCGGAATGTATCAGTTTGAATAAAGAATCAAAGAAAACAAAATGACAGTATTTGCGAGAACTGACCGGTAAATACAGACGGTTAGTTCTCTTAATATGAAAGTTGAAAATAATAAGGAGTTAGGGATTATGAAAAAGAAAATATTGAAGATTATCTTAAGTATCGTTTTAATTCTGATTCTGGCTGTGGGAATCGGCCTGACATATTTAGTAGGAGCAGCAGGCGGTGGAGGACCGTTTGATTTTGTCTGGAAGAACAAACTGAAAAAAATGCCGGGAAACGCAGAAAAATACAGTCTGGAAAATATAGAACCGTTAGAAAACAGCCCTCTTGAAGGGAAGCGTATCTGCTACCTTGGATCATCTGTAACCTTAGGTCTGTACTCAATGGATGTTTCTTTCGCAGATTA
Source organism: Blautia sp. TM10-2 (assembly GCF_003480845.1). Taxonomy (NCBI): domain Bacteria; kingdom Bacillati; phylum Bacillota; class Clostridia; order Lachnospirales; family Lachnospiraceae; genus Blautia; species Blautia sp. TM10-2. The sequence continues at coordinate 213,539 of NZ_QUJZ01000006.1, forward strand.
TATCTCTTACAGAAATGGCTGTGAGTATGTAAAAGAAGCTGTAAGCGGTACTACTTTAGTGGATAACGGAAAGACGTCTTATATCCAAAGGATGAAAAATAATATCGGTACAGATGAGAAATTCGATGCATTTGTCTGTCAGCTTTCCACGAATGACGCGTCGAAGGAAATGCCGATGGGAGAAATCAGCAGTTCAGAAAATCTGGAGGATTTTGATACACAGACGATAACAGGAGCAATGGAATATATCATTGTATATGCAAAGCAGACATGGAATTGTCCCGTGATCTTTTATACCGGAACAAAATATGACAGTAAACAGTATCAGCAGATGGTAGATGTATTGTTTGAGCTTCAGGATAAATATGGAATAGGCGTGATCGACCTTTGGAATGACGAGGAGATGAATGACGTTTCTGAAAAAGAATATGAAGTTTATATGGCAGATCCGGTTCATCCGACGCAGGCAGGATATCTGGAATGGTGGACGCCTAAGATGGAAGAATACTTATATCAGTTTTTAGAAAGATGATTATTATATTAAGTTTCGTCGGTAAACTGCTTATATATCGTTGGTGATTTGCCCTTTGGAATTATTTATAATTGAATCAAACAATGAAAGGACGGATAACGAAATGGAAAATTCAGTTACAAAAAGAGAAAAAATCAGTTATGGTTTGTATTTTATGGGACAGAATGTATTCTATGGACTGGTAGGATATATGACTACATATTTTACAGATATCGGCATAACGGCAGCATTGGTTGCGATCGTGGCGCTTATCACGAAAGTGTGGGATGCCATCAACGATCCGATCTTCGGTATGATCATGGATAAGGTGAATTTTAAGAAAGGGAAATTCCTGCCGTGGCTTCGAATATCTGTCATAGCGATTCCGGTGGCAACTATTCTTCTTTTTATAATACCTACCGGGATTTCCATGACGGCTAAAATCATATGGGCAACACTTGCTTATATGTTATGGGATACAGCCTATACCCTTTGCGATGTACCGATTTTTGGTATTGTTACCACGATGACAATAGACCAGAAGGAACGTGTTTCACTAAACAGCATAGGAAGATTGTTTGCTATTTTTGCAGGTATTGTTACAGGAATTGCCCTGCCGTTGGTACGGCAGCGGTTAGGCGGCTGGTCAACAACAGTAATTGTGTTATCTCTTTTGTCATGTGTTATGATGATTCCGATTTGTCTGTTCGCAAGGGAGAGAGTAATTGAAAAAGAAAGAGTCCAGAATGACGGGGCAGAAGAAAGTTATACATTGCGAGATATGGTAGAATGTCTGCGGAAGAACAAATATTTATTGCTTTTCTTTGCGGCTCCGCTCATCAGCAGCCTGCTTAATGTTGGTGCAAATTGGGGCTTATACGTTGCCCGGTACTGCCTTGGCGGTGAAGAAGCTGCCTCATATGTTTCGATGGCGGTAATTATTCCGACCTTAATCGGTGCGGTTATGGCAGTAGAATTATGCAAAAAATATGATAAATTTAAAGTCTTCTATATTTCATATATTTTCGCGTTACTTCTGGGAATTGTAAGATTCATAGCCGGGTATGAGAATATGATGGTGTATGTGATTTTAAATGCCTTAGGAGGAATTCCGCTGGGAATAGCAGTTATACTGCAGTATCAGTTTACGCCGGACTGCTACGAGTATGGACAGTACAAGACAGGATTAAAAATGCGTGGTGTAACGTTTGCGGCGCAGACATTTTTTACAAAATTAAGTGGAGCGATCGCAACAGCAGTCAGTGTGTTTGCGTTAACTATAATCGGCTTCCGAGAGGGAGAAGGCGTTGTTCAGGCGGCAGGATTTGCCGATAAATTATGGACATTCAGCTGTCTTGGCAGCATTATCGGGGGTATTTGCACTCTGCTTATACTTCGTCTTTACAAGCTTAATGACCATGATGTCCAGCTGATGGCAAAATGCAATAATGGTGAGATCAGCCGTGAAGAAGCAGAGGCACAGATGATCAATCAGTATTAAGAAAAGAAAGGAGGACTTTTGCGATGGACAGAATAAAGGAACTGATTTCAAAAATGACGCTGGAAGAGAAGGCAAGTCTCTGCTCGGGCGCTGATAACTGGCATACGAAAGAAATCAAACGACTGAACATTCCGTCAGTTATGATGGTGGACGGCCCTCACGGACTGAGAAAGCAGGAAGGGGAAACGGATCATCTGGGATTGAATGAAAGTGTGAAGGCCGTTTGTTTCCCGGCAGCCTGTGCAACAGCCTCCAGCTTTGATGTTGACCTGATGGAACGGATGGGAGAGACGCTGGGAGCGGAGTGTCAGGCCGAGAATGTAAGCATACTGCTTGGCCCGGCGGTGAATATTAAAAGGAGCCCGTTATGTGGGCGGAACTTTGAGTATCTGTCGGAGGATCCATATCTGGCAGGTAGGATGGCATCGGCATATATCCGCGGAGTACAGAGTCAGGGCGTGGGGACAAGCATTAAGCACTTCGCACTGAATAACCAGGAAACACTCCGTATGACGATATCTTCCGAAGTGTCAGAACGTGCGCTCAGGGAAATCTACCTGCCTGCGTTTGAGGAAGCGGTGAAAGAATCAGCTCCAAGAACCGTCATGTGTAGCTACAACAAAATAAATGGAGAATATGCTTCGGAAAACAGATATCTTCTGACAGATATCCTGAGAAAAGAATGGGGATACAAAGGCTGCGTCGTCAGTGACTGGGGCGCTGTAAATAACCGTGTGAAAGGACTGCAGGCCGGACTGGATCTGGAGATGCCTTATTCCGGAGGATACAATGACAGACAGATTGTGAAAGCAGTACAGGAGGGAAGACTGGACGAAGCTGTGCTGGATGAAGCGGTGGAGCGGGTATTGAATGTTGTGTTTGCCGGTGAAGAGCAGCATCGTCCGGAAGATATATCTGATAAGGAAACAGATCATAAAAAAGCAGCTGATATTGAGACGGAATGTGCGGTCCTGCTGGAAAATAACGGTATACTTCCGCTGAATACAGACAGAAAGGTTGCCTATATAGGGGAATTTGCCGAAAAGCCGCGGTATCAGGGCGGCGGCTCCAGCCATATCAATCCGTTCAGGGTTGTTTCGGCATTGGATGCTGCCGGAGAAAAAGGGCGTAGCGTGACTTATGCAAAAGGATTTTCTAACGAAAATGACTCGATGACGGAACAAGAGCTGGAAAAAGCGCTTCGGACTGCTGCAGAAGCAGACGTCGCGGTAATCTTTGCCGGGCTGCCTGAGATATTTGAGTCGGAAGGGTATGACAGAACATCCATGAAGCTGCCAAAATGCCAGGACCGGCTGATCGAAGAAGTGTTGAAAGTACAGCCTAATGTTGTAGTGGTACTCCACAATGGAAGTCCGGTAGAACTGCCATGGGCAGACCGGGTAAGCGCGATCCTTGAAATGTATCTAGGAGGTCAGGGCGTTGGCGAAGCCTGCGACCGGCTGTTATTCGGGGAAGCAAATCCGTCCGGCAGGCTGGCAGAGACATTCCCGTACCGGCTGGAAGATAATCCGAGCTTCCTTCATTTTCCGGGAAATGGAAAGCGGGTGTTATATGGCGAGGATATCTTTGTCGGATACCGTTATTATGATACAAAGAAGGTTCCGGTGCGGTATGCATTCGGACATGGGCTGTCTTACACGGAATTTACTTATGGGGACCTGACTTTGTCATCGGCTCAAATGACGGGTGAGGATATACTGACAGTCTCTCTCAAGGTGAAAAATTCAGGAAAGACAGAAGGAAAAGAAGTCGTACAGTTGTACGTGGCTGACCTGTGCGGCATATCGGAGAGACCGGTCAAGGAATTGAAAGGATTTGCCAAAGTTCATCTCCTGCCGGGAGAGGAGAAAACGGTGTCGATGGAAATTTCGGCGAGGAATCTATCCTATTATGAAGAACGTCTTGGGGACTGGTATGCGCCATCCGGAACATATCGGATCCTGATCGGCCATGCTTCTGATGACATCCGCTTACATGCTGATGTTGTGTTTGAAATAAAGAAAAAATTGCCCCTTCGCGTAGATTTCACAACAACGTTCGGAGAATTATTGGATCATACGAAAACCGCTCCCGTTATTACGGAACTGCTGGCGCCTTTGGCAGCAGCGGCCGCATCAGCAGAAGGGATGAGTGACGAATACAAGAAGCTGGGAGAGCAAGTTATCCGGGAAATGCCGCTGAAATCTCTGCTGGGGCAGATGCCGGGAGAGCAGGTGGAACAGCTGATCGGGCAGCTGAATTGTTTACTTGCACAATAGGATAATTGAGGATGAGGTAGCGGTAAATGGTATTCGTAATATGGCAGAAGAGATTGTGTTGAAAGAATTGATTTACAGGTAAACAAAGAGCTGAAATCTTAAGCTTGGTAGGTAAAATGATGAAATTCCGTAAATGATTTTATGAGGCAAATCCATTATACTCGAATTACAGTGTACACAATGAAAAAAGGAAGGAGCTTAGAAAACGGCAATATGAATCAGATTTACGCAGCAAAAACAAATCATATCACGAATCCGGTGGGATTTTTACTGAATCCGGTGGTTTTTTCGTGGAAGGTCAGAGAATGCAGGGGAAAGAACCAGAGATGTGCCAGAATCCTTGTGGCAAAGGATGAAACCTTCGCGGATGTTCTTTGGGACACCGGGGAGGCAAAGCTCGACAGTCTGGCTGTAAAAGCGGAGATGAATCTGGAGCCTTGTACCAGATATTACTGGAAGGTAATCGTTACTACGGACGCAGACGAAGTGCTGGAGTCCGACGTACAGTTCTTTGAGACGGCAAAGAGGGACGAGCCGTGGGTGGGAAAATGGATTACCTGCGACAGCAGGATGGAACGCCATCCCATTTTCTCAAAGCGAATCATTCCCCGTGGAAAGGTAAAAAAAGCCCGTCTCTATCTCTGCGGACTGGGGCTTTATGAGGCATATTTTACGGATGGAGAGAAAACCGAAACAGATATTTTAAAATCCGCGAAAATTGGGGAAGAATATCTGACCCCGTACTGCAATAACTACAATCAGTGGTTACAGTATCAGACGTATGATGTGACCGCGCAGATGCAGCGCGAAGGTGTGTTGTCCGTTCTTTTGGGGAATGGGTGGTACAAAGGGAGGTTCGGGCTCAATCAGACAGAACAGAAAGGATTTTACGGCGACGAGTGGAAACTGCTGGTAGAGGTGCATCTGGAATATGAGGATGGCACACAAGAGATAATCGGCACGGATGACACATGGGAAGTGACAAGGAGCAATCTGTTTTTTTCCAATATATATGACGGGGAGAAACGGGATGATACCTTGGAACCTGTCGAACCTGTCAGCGCGCAGCTTGCGGAGGCGCCGCAGGGGCGACTGACGGAGCGGCTGTCCCTTCCGGTGACTGTGCATGAACAGTTTACACCGAAGGAACTGATTCACACCCCGAAGGATGAATGGGTGTTTGACTTAGGGCAGGAGATTACCGGGATTTTCAAACTTCATGTCCATGAGCCGAAAGGAAAAGAAATCAGAATCCAGACAGGCGAAATCCTGCAGGACGGATGTTTTTATAACGAAAACTTAAGAACCGCTTTGTCGGAATATGTGTATATCTCTGACGGGGAAGAAAAAGACATTGTTCCGCATTTTACATTTTACGGATACCGGTATGTAAAAATCAGCGGGGTAACCAATGTCTCCTGTGAAGATTTTACGGGAATGGCACTCTACAGTGATTACGAAGGTACCGGTAGTATACAGACAGGAAATGAACTGGTAAATCAGTTGATTTCCAATGTGGAATGGGGCATGAAGGATAATTTCTTAGATGTGCCGACAGACTGTCCGCAGAGAGATGAGCGCATGGGATGGACAGGCGACACACAGGTGTTTTCGGGTACGGCATGTTATCTGGCGGATACCTATGCATTTTACAGAAAATATCTGTACGATTTGTATAAGGAACAGCTGATTGCCGGAGGGATGGTTCCGGAGGTGGTGCCGACCTTCGGTCCGTCGAAATGTTCCTGTGCATGGGGCGATGCGGCCTGTATCGTTCCGTGGAATGTCTATCTGTTCAGCGGGGATGCTGCCATATTGGAACAGCAGTTTGACAGTATGAAGGCTTGGGTGGACTATATCCGTAAGGTGGACGGAGAGCACCACGGATGGAGACATTCCTTCCATTACGGAGACTGGCTGGCGCTTGACCGGGTGGGAGCCGCGGCGGGAAATGTATACGGAGCGACCGATGAAGGCTATATTGCGGATATTTATTATGCGGCAAGCGCGGAGCTTACAGCGAAGGCAGCGGCGGTTCTCGGGCGAAAGGAAGAGGAAAAACAATATCGGGAAATCGCCGAAAAACAATGGCGTGTGGTAAAAGAAGAATATTTTACCCCGACCGGAAGATGCGCGGAAAAGACACAGACGGGTCTTCTGCTGGCTCTGAAATATCATTTGTCAGAGGACGAAGAGCTGACCAGAGAGATGTTAAAGAAACTTTTCCGCGAGAGCAGAAACAAATTGAATACCGGATTTGTGGGAACCTCTCTTTTGTGCAATGTGTTGACCGATAACGGAATGACGGATACCGCCTACCGCCTGCTTTTGAACGAGGAGTATCCGGGGTGGCTGCACGAAGTGAAACTGGGAGCCACCACAGTCTGGGAACGATGGAATTCACTGGATGAAGACGGTAAGATATCCAGTACCGGAATGAACAGTCTCAACCATTATTCTTACGGGGCGATTCTGGAATGGATGTTCCGCCATGTGGGAGGAATCCATCTTTTGGAAGAATCTCCGGGAGGAAGAAGGATTGCAATTTGTCCGAATGTCCATTATGATTTGAGAAGGGCAGAGGCAGTGTATGATTCGGCCGTCGGACAGTATGCATGCAGCTGGGAAATTATGGAGGATAACAGGATTAGAATCAAAATTACGATTCCGTTTGGCGGAGAAGGCGAGGTGCGATTGCCGCATGCTCCGGAGATTCTGTTTGAAGATAAGACAAATCCACTATTCGCAACAGTGGTGAACGGTATTTGTTATATCACTGCAGGAAACTATGAAGTCGTATATGAGGCAACTGAGAAGTTAAAGAAAATATACAGCGTGGAGTCAAAGCTGGAAGATTTGCTGAACCATCCGCAGATACGGGCATTTTTGTCGACGATGACCGAGGTGGATATGATACCGGATGCGGTCTATGGACTGTCGTTTCGACAGGTGGCGGAGATGTTTTCCGGACCGATGGATGAAGGGCAGACAGAGATGTTGAATACAGCATTATCACAATATTAACGAGGAGAGAACAAATGAGTGAGAAGAGTAAAAAACAAAAGGTTAGTATCGTGGAAAAAATGGGCTTATTTATGGTATGTGCGGGAAATATTCCACTGATGGGATTATTGTCAGGATTCTTTATGATTTACTATACGAATGTGGTTGGTCTGGAACCGGCAGAACTGGCGACCCTGTTTTTAATATCCAAGGTGGTGGATGGAATCAGCGACCCGATTATGGGATATTTTCTGGACAAATTTCCGGTAACAAAAATGGGAAAATTTCGCCCTATGATTATTCTGGGAACAATCATCTGTGTTATAAATTATATTTTACTGTGGTTTGGCGCAGTCTGGATTCCGGTCGGAAAATATGTGATTGTGTATGTGACGTATCTGCTGCTGGGCTGGACGTTTGATATTATGGATATCTCCAAGAACAGTTTGCTCCCGGTCATGAGCGCGGATGACAAGGAGAGAAACAGTTTGTCACTTTTCAACGCGTTGGGAACAATGATAGGTAGCGCGGTACTGGCTGTGGCAGCACCGATTCTTGTGGCGGAAGGAACGTTACAGAACTATTACGTGTTAATTTTCGGTTCCATGGCCATGGTGTTGGTTTTATCTATTGCAGGGGCTCTTTGTGTAAAGGAAAGAGTAGCTTTTGAAGGAAAAAAAGAAGAAAGTTATACATTCAGGGAATTGTTACAGTTTTTGCGGTATAAACCTGTCTGGGCACTGTTTTTAGTGGCACTGGTAGTCGGGGTGGGCAGTAATATAGCAGGAGGAGCCGGCGCTTATTTTTACACATATATATTGGGTGATATGACGCTTATGTCAGGGGTGTCACTTGTTTCAATGATAACTGCTCTGGTGGGAATTTTCCTTGGACCAATTCTGGCAAACCGGTTTGGAAAGAAACAGATTTTTGTAATGGCAATCGTCGTATCCATCCTGTTTTCCGCACTGCGTTTGATTGATGTGAGATCTATGCTTTTGATCTATATTAGTACAGTGGCAGGAGGTGTGGCAGGCGGATGTATAGCACCGCTGACAACCAGTATACAGGCAGATAATACTACTTACGTGCAGTATAAAACCGGAAAACGTGCAGAAGCGGCGATCGCATCGCTTACATCTTTTATTACAAAAGTGGCGCAGGGACTCGGAGGAGCGATTCCGGGGTATGTATTGGCAGCTACAGGTTTTGTTACCGGCTCGGTTGCCCAGCCGGAGAGTATCAATACAGGAATTATCCTCTGCGTACTGATACTTCCGACTATCCTGACTGCCGCAGGGGCGATTCTTTTTGGTACACAGTATACGTTGGATAAAAAAGCAGTAGAGGAAATGCACACGGCAATCGCAGCGCGCAGCAATAAGTAACATATTGAAGGAGAATGCGATGGAACTGTCAAGATTAAAAGTAAACAACCACAGCGACGGATAACACCGGTGATACCGCCACCGCCACATCCTCCTTTGAAACAGGTTTTATGAAAAGGGAGTGGAGTGCGCAGTGTTGTTTGAAACGAGAATTGAGTATGAAGACGGCACATTTGAGACAGTTCTCTCTGACGATAAGTTGAAAGTTGCCGATGGTACAGTATGGTGAACCTGTGCGGCCGGTGAAAGAAGTGGAGGCGGTCGGTATGGAGGTAAGCCCAAAGGGAGAGACCATTATCGATTTCGGTCAGAATCTGGCAGGTGTACTGCGGGTAAAGGTGGATTTGCCCGCAGGAACAAAGTTGATACTAGATCACTTTGAGACCAAGGATTCTCAGGGGAATTATTTTAATAATATAGCTGGTGCTGACATGACAGGTCATACACAGACGGATGTATATATATCTAACGGGAAACCCGCAGAGTACAGACCGCATTTTACATATCATGGTTTCCGCTATGTGAGAGTGATATGTGATGCTCCGGTAAAGCCGGAAGATTTTACGGCAGTGGCGCACGCAGGACAATTTTGGGCAAGAGATAAGGAGGAAAAGAACATATGAAAATTCTGGCAATGATAATGCTCGTGCTGCTCATTTTAGCAGTCGGCTTTGTGGGGTATGTTTATAAGAAAAATGCGATGTTTCTGCCGGCACTGTTTGGCATCGGCGGTTTTCCGAATATAAAAAAGAAAGATTATTATCAGGCAGACGGAACATTCCGGAAAGCGGAAAAAGATGATAAAATGGCATTTTTTATGCAGCATCCGGTGTTTGGCGGCTATAAGCATATGTTTTTTAATGTTGAGGATAACGTGTTAAAAGCGATTGCCCCGGCAAAATATGCAGATTTTCTAAAAGCGCAGGGCAGAAGTGATCAGATGGAAAATGCACTGGAGGCTTTTAATTACCTGACCCGGCTTGTGGAAAGTGGAGAGGCGCAGTTGATTTCCGATATTAACTCGAAAGAAATGATAGAACAGAATCCATATCAGTCTCATTTGACCGGAATGTTTTACAAAGGAAAGCAAGGAAAACCGTTGGCGGTGGTCGTTCCCGGAGGTGGATTTATCAGTAATGTGACGGACTGCGAGGGATATCCCGTGGCAATGAAATTACACAAGTTGGGGTACTCCGTATTGGTAATCAGTTACCCGATTGGCAAACAGCTGGGAGAAACGGAACATGAAAAACAGGGGCAGGCAGCGGTCAGGGAGCTGGTGCAGGTAATCCGTTATCTGAAGGAGCATGAGCAGGAACTGTCTGTGGATATGGATGACTATGCGATATTCGGTTTCTCGGCAGGCGGCATGATGACTACGGCATATTCCTTCGCAAATTACGAGGACTGCTGTCACAAAGTAAAACTGCCGAGACCGAAAGTGATTTTCCCGATGTATGGTCTGGACTGGAATGTGAAAGCGCTTGAGCAGGATAAGGGACTGGCGGTATTTTCCATCGCAGGGCGCGAGGATGAATACGGATTCGGAAATGTAGAGAAGAGACTTCCGCAATTGAAATCCGTGTTGGGTGAGGACAATGTGTCTGTACGGATTTACGATAATCTCGGACATGGATTTGGTATTGGTTCCAATACCATAGTACCTCATTGGTTTGAAGAGGCAGTGGAATTCTGGGAGGCACATCGGAAATAATTTTTTCAAGAACAGGAAGAGTGAATTTTGAGAGGTCAAGTGTTTTATAAAATTATAAAACATCTGACCTTTTTTAAAGATGTTGGGGTCAAAAGCCCCCAACTATGATGCCTACGGATTGTTCCGTGCTTTGCACTCCCACAATCCTCCCAATTATTCGCAGAGTAGTCTCGGAAACTCAATAAATAATTGATATAATTCAGAGAGTATTCCAGCAAATCAGTAATACAGTGGTTTGCGAGCGGAGGAGATGATGTTTAGAAGAGCTGCAGTAAAAAAAGACATGGTAAGCAGCCATCTTGAATGAGAGCTGAAACAAACGCTATTGGGGAAAGAGTCCGCTTATATGTTGGATAGTTATCCATGGCAGAATCAAGGCACATATTTGATATGTGCAGGTCGGGCATGTGTTTTTCAAATTCATGGAAAGCTACCAGAAAACTGACAGAATCATGTCTTTTGGCACTGGTAAACCGCAAAAGGAGTGGAATATCAACGTGTAGTGAATGGCGCACAATTCACGAGAAATGACAATAGTTTTTTGGAAATTTGCTGAAAAAATTTAAAATCCCTCTCTGAAAATGGGAGGAAACGAAAAAAGTAACAAGTACAAAAAGAGCGGAGATTCGGGTTTTATGGAGTTTCCGAGACCGTTCTGAAATAGATAAGGAGGAAAAAAACATGGGTAAGTACAAAGGGCTGTTCTGGCCGGCAATCTTAGGCGTCAAGCATATGCCGAAGGTAAAGGAATCGGAGTTTTACAATGTCGCGGGAGGGTTCCGCAGGGCTACGATCAATGACAAGATTGCGTTCTTCCTGCAGCATCCCGTATGGGAGGGCAGGCCGGAGCTTTTTATGAAGACCGGGTCGCCAAAGGAAATATATGCCATGTCAGGCATGAGCGTCCATGGTTTGTGCAATCTTATCGGGCAGCCCGCACAGGCGCAGAGCATCGTGGATGGTTTCAACTATGTCGTGGAGCAGAAAGGGCTGAAAAAGGTGCATTTCATCAGCGGGCTTTATGCGGAGGATGAGGTAAGGCGTGATCCCGACAAGGGAAAGGTACAGGGGATCCTGTTCCAGGGGGAGCCAGGGAAGCCCGTGGCTGTGCTGATTGCGGGCGGCGGGTTTGACGGCGTAGCCTCTTATTTGGAGAGCATCCCGGCAGCCATGGAGCTGCACAGGAGGGGATACAGTGCGTTTGTGCTGGTCTACCGTGTGAATGTGGAGCTGCATGAAACCGAACCGCAGGCCAAGGGCGGGGAGGCATCCAAGGATGTGCTGCCGGCGGTAAGGTATCTGATAGGGCATCAGGCAGAGTACGGCTATACGATGGACGGCTTTGGTATGTTCGGGTTCTCCGCTGGAGGCCTGATGACGACAGCCTACGCATTTTCTGATTATAAGGACTGCTGCCATAAACATAATCTGCCAAGGCCCGCCGCCATCTTCCCCATCTATGGCCTGCACTGGGAGCTTAAGGTTCACGAGGAGGACAAGGGGCTTGCTATATTTTCCAGGGTCGGGCGGGATGACCCTACCGGTTTTGCGGCCGTGGAGAAGATCATCCCGGACATCAGGAAAGCGCTGGGGCAGGAAAATGTCGATATCGTCATGTATGATAAGCTGGGTCATGGCTTTGGCCTGGGGATAGATACTGCGGCAGAGGGCTGGCTGCGGGATGCAGTCGCATTCTGGGAGGAGCATCGGAAATGTTGATTTGCTCTTCACGGATTTCAACTGTTGTTTGTGCCGCGGTGCGGCATGTCCGAAAGCGTGGGAGAACAGGAGAAATGACAGTATGGGACAGGTAAAAAACAATGATTCTTTTTTGGGCAAGGCTGAAAAATTAAAGCCTGTGCTGAAGCACAGGATGCTCCGGCCGGTGGGCGTTGTGTCCTTTGAGCGGAAAAAGGCGGACAGCGGGGCGGATTTCTGGAATACGGTGGGAATTGAGCGGTTGGGGATCCTCTCCGTTATGTTATCGGACGAGCCTCTCGCATATCGTGGGATTGTCATCCCACTTTTAGGCTCATATTGGGGCGGGTCCCAAGGCCTTTCATCCACTTATGAGCAAGCTCATGTGGATTTAGACCTTTTGACCTTGGCATCATGACATTACCTGATTTGGGGCTCCCTTTGCGCCATGCCTGCAGTCAGTCCGGAAAGAAAAAGTGGCAATGCCTGTTTCAGACTGTTTTCCACTGCATCTACAATCTGTTTCACAAAAAGTTCTTCCCGTTCTCTTGTTTCCAGATAAGGATCAGCCCGTGTGCGGTAGTAGCGGTCAAAATAATCTACCAGTGCAAGAGAGATTACCTGACTGTAAGATTTAAAATCCTGCCTGTCCATTGTCTGTAAATATTCCCAGGCTCTCCGCTGCTGTTCTTTGTCCAGATTAAAACGCAGGTTTGTGTTGCGGATATTGTTCTGCATGGTTTATCCCCTCCTTTTCAGGCTCATATAAGCAAGAGATTCGTAACCTTTAGCGGTGGCGCAGATGTCATCAATGATGGTGACTCGTGATTTGTCATACGTTCCGAAGTTACGGAACAGGCATCCACCGCCGCCAACCACATACAGGCGCATCAGGTCAGGATTGTATTCATATTTGCGGAGCGTGGAAAAAAGTTCTGCCACATACTGTCTGGCAATAGAACTGATACAATCCAGATATGGTGCTGAAATGTCAGCTGTTCCAAACCGCAGAATCTGTTCTACTGTGGATTCTTCAATTTTCACTCCGAATTTGTCCAGAACAGCGTTCTTTGCAGCAATCATGCATTGGTTTACACCAAGTTTTTCTGTCCAGCATCGGCTCTCCTGCGCTTTCTTATTGTTGATATACAGAATGTTCATGGTTCCGTTTCCGATATCTGCAAGGAGATTGGTTCCCTTGAAATCTCCAAGTTGGTTTACGATAGCCGGATACCCCTGTGGGTAAAGGCTGCATCCCACAAAGTGGAGATGATACTCTTTGCTGTTAAAAAGGTAACGGACTTCTGGATTCTGGAGCAGATAGGAACGAAAAGCTTCTCTTTGAGTTCAGATCCATGTCAGAGGGAGTCCGGCAGCCAGATGAACATCTGCTTCACGGATGGAAAAGACATTCAGTTCCCTTGCAATAGCCATTAGCGTCAGAAGATAATATTCTTCGTCCATAGCTTTATCCGGGATAAATTCTTTGTGTCCTTCGCCAATCCGGTAGTAAATGCCGTTATATTCCAGAATATTCCCGGTGAAGATTGGTTCGGTTTCATAGGCTTTGATGCCGGTTGGTGTGACGATGTTTGCTGTTTTCATATTGCCGTAGCCATGATCTACAGCAATGATTTTTGTGTTTCTGAGTTCTCGCATAAAAAATACCTCCGTTTTCGTATTGATTGATTCAGCAGGTCGTACCGGTGTGGTACTGCTCTGCTGTGAGATAAGCATACGAAGATCGGAGGAAAAAGGCATTGAGGGGAAATTGAGCAGGAATTGAGAAAAAAGATATATTGTGCTTACGTTCTTCATGTACTCTTGTTGTGATTTCATTGTTTTTTATCGTATAATATGGATACTGGAGGTGGTTTGGATGAAATACAAGATTTTAGTTGTCGATGATGATAAAGAATTGGTGAAAATGCTTTGTAGTTATTTTAATATGAAACAATATGAAACCATTACGGCTACAGATGGAATGGAAGCATTAAATAAAATAAAAATGAAACCGGATATTATTTTGTTGGATATCAATATGCCACGCATGGATGGGATTGAAGTATGTCGTCTGATACGCAGTAAAGTGTTATGTCCAATTTTATTTCTAACAGCAAGAGTTGACGAAGATGATAAAATTAATGGGTTGCTTTCAGGTGGGGATGATTATATTACGAAACCATTTAGTCTTCGGGAGTTGGAAGCGAGGATTGTTACAAACATAAAGAGAGAAGAAAGGCATCAACAAAAAACGGAATACCGTTTCATGGATGAAATGCTGATTGATTATTCTGAAAAAATAGTAGCTATAGCTGGACACAGGATGGAGTTCACAAAAATTGAATATCAGATTATTGAATTCTTATCCATGCATCCAGGGCAGGTGTTTGATAAAGAACGTATATATGCACAAGTCTGTGGATATGATGCGGAAGGGGACAGTAGAACGATAACGGAATTAGTACGGCGTATAAGGAAAAAAATAGCGGATTATTCAGAAAAAGAATACATAGAAACTGTATGGGGGATTGGATACCGATGGAAAAAATAAGAAACTTGTCACTGAAAAAAACAATTCTGCTTTATTTTGTGATCAGCTTAACGGCAGCATTTCTGTTATCTGGATTTACAGTTCATTTTGCAAGAAATATGCAGAATAAAATATGGGAAAAATATATTGAGTATGCAGATTATACGGACGTGTTTCAGCAATATGGAAAGAAATACGAGATTGAGATATCAAGACCTAATCAATCACAGATGAATCGTTTGGACCATCATCTTTCGGAAATGTGTGACTTTATGGAAACATATTCGGTACTGATTTTTTCGATTGTTGGGAGTGTTGTTGCGGTATTCTTTTTTTATAAAAATAAGTTAAAGACACCTCTACAGGAACTAAAAGATGCCTCACAAATGATTGCAGATAATGAACTGGATTTTCATGTGTCCTATGAAAATAAAGATGAGATGGGAACTTTGTGTAAAGAATTTGAAATGATGCGAAGTGATTTATCAGATAACAACAGAAAGATGTGGCGAATGATTGATGACGAGAAGGCTTTGCGGAATGCAATTGCACATGATATACGTTCTCCACTTTCCATATTGCGTGGGTATCAGGAAATGCTCTTAGAGTTTGTTTCTGCTGAGAGTATAAAAACAGAGGATGTTATTGATATCTTACAAACAGGCATGTATCAGATTGACCGTATAGAGCATTTCACGGAAAACATGAGAAAAATGTCCCATTTAGAACAGAGGGAACTGCAATGCTCAGAGATAGAATTATCGGAACTGGCAAAAAAGATTGAGGCAGAAGCTGCCATGCTGTCCAAGAAGGAAAGTAAATTATGTAAGGTAGAAAGAGTGCAGGAACAAAACATTGTGAAAGTGGATGAGGAACTTGTCATGGAAGTGACAGACAACTTACTGGAAAATGCGGTTCGATATGCACAAAAAAGTATTGCTTTGCAGATAAAGAAAAAGGATGGTTTTCTTATAATTTCTGTTGAAGATGATGGAATAGGATTTGTGGATACTGAGGAAAAAGTAACAGAACCATTTTATCATAAGAATCCACAAGATGATTTAAAGCATTTTGGCCTTGGTATGTATATTTCTCGTATTTTCTGTGAAAAGCATGGAGGAAATTTGAAAATATATAATGCCAGACAAGGCGGTGCTCATGTAGAAGCTCTTTTCAAAGCTGAATAAAAATACTTTATAAGGCTGAAATCACAAATAAAGTGGTTTTAGTCTTTTTTGTTGTGAATTTATTGAGAATTGATTTGTATGATGTTGTTAAAGAAATAAAGAAAGGAAGAGATACAATGAAAACAATCATAAAAAGAAGTATACTTGATTATTTAAAGAACCCTGTTTTGTGGATTGGCTTGATTATTATAGTTGCCAGTATGTATCAATGTCTGTCACCGTATTTGCAAATTCATTATATCAAACAGAATGAACAGGTCACACAAAATGATGTAGAATTGGAAGATGCCGATGTCATGGATGGGTACATTCCCACATCTGATGATAAAGAAAGAAGAAGGGAGTGGGAAGATACGATCAAAGAGACGTTAATGGACACCTCCCAAAATGGTTTTGGATTTAGCAGGCAGGAAGCGGATCATGTAATGAAAGAAATTCAGAATATGGATGTAAAGACTGCTTCTGAGTTTTTGGAATCCCAATATGGCTATTATAATGCAATATATGCTTATGAGGACCTTGAAATTCATAAGGGGACAGCAGAAGAAATCAATCATTATATCGAGCGGAAATTATCCGAACATTCTTTTTCCTGGTACTTTGCCAAAAAGTTCACGGATTTTGCAGGATTGCATATGGCCTTTTTTGCAACAGTCTTGCTATCATTTTTATTTATTCAGGATACACGAAAAAGTACCTATGAATTATTACATACAAAGCCTGTTACGGCAATCCAATATATATGTGGGAAAGTAATAAGCGGATTCATTAGTATGCTGGGAGTATTAGTGATTTTGAATGTTATATTCTTTATGCTGTGTTTGAAAACGTCTTTAGAATCGGGATTTCCGGTAACACCAATTGATTTTTGCGTGAATTCTCTGATCTATATTGTGCCGAATCTTTTGATGATATGTTGTGTCTATACAATTACAGCATTAATATTTAAAAATCCGCTTCCGGCAGCACCAGTTTTGTTTTTACACATTATATATTCAAATATGCTGACCGAGAAGAATGATATTTATTATATGAGACCGTTCTCTATTATGGTGCGATTTCCTGGCAGGTTTTTTGAAACACATGCAGCCAAAATGTCAAATATAAATCAGATTATGCTTGTGATCGCATCTGTTATATTAGTATGTATTTCTGTTACAATCTGGAAAAGGAGGAGGGTTCATTGAAAACGGAACTCAAAAACTGCCTGTCGTTATATAAGATTTTTTATTCATGTGCCTTTATACTGATATTGTGTGTTATTCATCCGATTATATACTATGAAGAAATCGGTTCAGCAATTCAGTCTCCAATAGCATTTTTAACAATTATTTTTTGTAGTGACACATATTTGATGGAAGTAAAAAGTAAGCGTGCCGATGTATTTCATTTGTATGATCAAAAAAAGCAGTTAAAAGTAATATCACAGAGAGTGTGCGTTCAAATATTATATTTATTAATACTTTCCTGTGTTGGATATGTTTTATTTTTCTGGCAAAAACCGGGCAGTGTAAACGAAGGCATTTCAGGTATTCAGATATTTCTTTTATATTTCATTGCAATGTTTGGAACTATCTGGCTTTGGAGTATATGCTCTGTGATTTTGTGTACATTGCTTGGAAATATGTGGGCAGGTATAGGATGTTTATTTGGAATTGTCATTGGACTTATATCAAAAGCGGGAAGTTCATTTTTCGGAAATCTGGGATTGTTTTCTTTCAGCTTTTGTGAACCTACTCAATTAATGTCCGAGAGTTGGATTTATGGAACGCTTGTGTCTTTTATAACGGGGCTGTTTTTATTTGCAGTATTACCAATGGCTTTAAAGAAAAGAGGATAGATTATGAGTATTAGAATAAATGATTTAACAGTTAGATTTAAAAATGGTGTAGTTGCAGTAAATAAGGCATCTCTTGAAATACCCAAGGGAATTTACGGACTTTTGGGAGAGAATGGTGCGGGAAAAACCACGCTGATGAGGGTTCTTACAACCGTTTTAAAACAAACGGAAGGAGTGGTTTCGATTGATGGAATTCTGTATAACGAGGGAAATTATGAAAAAATACAGAAAAAGATTGGTTATCTTCCACAGGAAATCGACTTATATCCGAATCTTACGGTGAAAGAATGCCTTGTATATATGGGGGGACTGTCAGGAGTATCCAGAAATGACCTCGAACAAAGAATTACCTATTATCTGGAAAAGACTTCTCTTACAGAGCATCAGAATAAAAAAATGCGGCAATTATCTGGTGGTATGAAGAGACGTGTCGGACTCATACAGGCACTTCTTAATAATCCGGATTTTTTGATTATTGATGAACCTACCACCGGGTTAGATCCGGAAGAAAGGATTAGGATCCGCAATCTTCTGGTTGATTTTTCAAAGGATAGAACTGTGCTGTTTTCCACTCATGTAGTAGAAGATTTAGCAGCAACCTGTACACAGCTTGCCATTATGAAAAAAGGAAGTTTTTTATATTCCGGAAGCGTGAGTGGATTGCTGGAAAATGCAAAGGGCTGTGTTTGGAATTGTACGGTACAAAATGCAGAAGAAGCCCGTTTGTTAGAAGCCAATTATTCTATATCATCTAAGCAGTATGTAGAAAATGGAATTCATATGAAAGTATTAAGCAAAGGAAAGCCAAATGAGAATTGTGTCCTGAATAATGATATCACTTTGGAAGATGCATATATTTATTTGACGAATAGTTGAATATAACGGCGGGCAAGTTGCCCGCCGTAAAGTATGCTTATTTTGTTAAAAGACCGGATAGATTTTTTCCAATGCAAAATCCAATCTGTGGATATAACTCCTGAATTTCCTGATATTTTGCTTCAATCATTTCTGGTTCATCAGCCCAGATCTTTTCATATATTTTGAAAGCTCTTTTAAAATGTGTTTTGGCTTGCGGAAGATTGGCAGTCATCAGATAAATGGTTCCAAGGGTTTCCTGCACTTTGGCATAATCCAGACAATCATCGGAATGGTATTCCTTGATGATGCCGGATAATTTTTGCAATTCAGAGATGCCTCTTTCGGGTTCCTGCTGTTCTGTCAGGAACATTGCATAATTGGCAATCTGAGGTATGCTGTCATTTATATGAAGCAAGTTAAATTGGTCAAGCAGTGAGATACTTTTTTCCATGTGTTCTCTTGCAAGATCGGGATGACCGTTCATGCGGTAAAGTCCACCGAGATTGGCATGAAGGTTGGAAACAAGGCGAGCATTGTCGGCAGTGATATTTTCTATCTGGGCAAGTGCATCCTTTTCCAGTTTTATTGCTTTTTCAGATTTGGTTTCAAGAGTTGCCTGAAAATCTAGTAATAATGCCCGGTCAGAGTCGGTTCCAATGTTTTTTGTCTTTAACAGCCCCGTCAGTTCCTGAATGATTCCATTCATACCTTTGTGGTAGTTATAGTTATCCATGTATGGAAATGCATTTTCCAGAAAAAGCAGATACTTTGGCATATCATCCTTTTCAATCAATTCTATGATATTTCCGATTGTTTGAAATAGCTTTTTGTAATAATCGACTTCCATTCCATGCATTAAACATATTTTCCGTAAAGAATCCAGTAATATGTGGCAGCTACTTACAGATGGTTTTGTCTCTGAAAGGGTGATTTCCTGAATCATCGGATGCAGGGAGATTGTGTGACGTGTAGTTGTCTGCACAAAACCAGTTTCAATCAAGTCGTTAATTTCATTTAAGGTAGGCAGTTCCAGCCATTTGGCGAATATGCGGGCAGAAATACCAGTGTAAGGAAGAAAACACAAATTGCACATGATATCCTGCTGTTTTCGGGATAAAGCATATAGTGAAAATAGAGTATGGATATGACTATAATAAGTGGCTTTACTGCTTTGACCATCCTTGATTATCTTAATTTTATCTTCATTATCGAGAGATGCTCTTTCTTCCTGAAGTCTTGCTAATAACTGACCTGGAGTTGAAATTCCATTTTCCAAAAGTTTTGCAGCCAGTTCTACAGCAAAAGTATGATAGTGTACGGTCTCTATGATTTTTTCGACGGTCGAACGATACTTGTCTGCTTCTGAATAAAATGCAGATGTCAGTTGGAAAAGAATGTTTATATCCTTTATTTCTTTTAATTGAAAAGTACAGTATTCATTCAGATTACTTCTGGTCGTAAATAAAATCTGACAGCGGTATTTTAATACTACTGACAGAAAACTGTCCTGTGTAGCTGTGACATTAAAATTATCTATGATAAGCAGAGTATCGGATTTCAGGGAACGCAGAAAACGGTTATGTCTTTGAAACCGTTCCTGTTCGTTGATTTCTGGTGGATCATCAATAAAATCCATGTCAGTAATGTCCTGATGAAGATCACCTGTATATTCTACATATAGAATGTTAGTGTAATACTTTTTGTAATGTTTTGCGTAGGCTTTGGCAAGTTCGCTTTTACCAATACCGGAAATTCCGCAAAGAAAAACATGACGGTTTTCCTCAAGCATGGTATATAATTCTTCTAGTTCTTTATCTCTTCCGATAAAATGACGGCATGGTTTCGGAACCTCACTGTC
>NZ_QUJZ01000007.1:0-671 GCF_003480845.1 Blautia sp. TM10-2
GAGTGTATACTGGAGCGTTCGCACCGACCAAGGCGTACTCCGAAAAGATTATGTTAGGAGATAGTGGAAGAGTATGGGAGCGTTTGATTGTTAAAAACTCCCCACAGGTCACGTCCGATCGCCGCGCCAAAACAAACATATTTCCACTCGGTGAGAGCAAGATCAATAAGACGGACATTCATTCAGAGCTGTTCGATCGCTTAAAACCAGTTCAGTATCGGATGATTGACGGTGATGGGCGCATTTGTTATGGATTCGTCGCACAGGATGTCGTAGAAGCCATGCGAGAACTCGGAATCCGAGAAGACGAGCTGGATCTGGTACACCACGACAGGAAGAACACTGAGGATAGCTATATTGATACTTATAGTATGGTATATACTAATTTGATTGCGATAATAACGCATGAGCTTCAACTCGAAAAGCAAAGAAGATCGAACCTTGAAGTAGAGGTTGCGGATCTAAGAAGTGAACTTGAATCCATGAGAGATAATATCTCTGGAGATACAAATTAATTTTTAGGAGGACAAAAATATGGCAGTATCAGCAACTTACACAAAGGACATTCATTATTCTGGAATCATCACAGTTGACGGCGAGACCGTTGTGTCTATGGACGCCAATATGGATGCAAAACATCCGGATGTTCCAATCATCAATCGCTACATCAA